>CAZDME010000007.1:0-33517 GCA_964506785.1 uncultured bacterium
AAGTTAGCCTTTGTCCTGGAGCTTAAAAATGTCAAGCGGGGCCGCATTAAAGAATATGCCAAAAAATTCGACTGCCAGTATTTTGAAGGCCAGCGTCCCTGGGGGGTAAAATGCGATATTGCTTTTCCTTCGGCGACCCAGAACGAAATAGATGAAAATGATGCCAAAAGATTAGTCAAAAACGGCTGTATCTGTGTGGCTGAAGGGGCAAATATGCCGACGATGCCTGAAGGAGTGAAAATCTTCCAAGAGGCGAAAATTCTCTATGGGCCCGGTAAAGCCGCCAATGCCGGCGGCGTGGCTACCTCGGGGCTGGAGATGTCCCAGAACAGCCAAAGGCTATCTTGGAGCCGCCAGGAAGTAGACAGGAAGCTCCACGATATTATGATGGCTATTCATGAACAGTGCCGGAAATATGGCCAGGCCGGTGGTTATACAGATTATGTAAAGGGAGCCAATATTGCCGGATTTGTCAAAGTGGCCGAAGCAATGCTCAATCAGGGGATAGTATAAAGAAATTGTGTAATGTGAGATGTGTAATGAAAAAACGGGAAATTAAATTTGTAATTTACTATGCCTAAGCGAGAAGATATCCATAAAGTTCTAATCATTGGTTCCGGCCCGATAATTATCGGCCAGGCATGTGAATTTGATTACTCCGGCACCCAGGCCTGTAAAGCTTTGAGGGAAGAAGGCTACCAGGTAGTCCTGGTAAATTCTAATCCGGCCACCATTATGACTGACCCGGGTATGGCCGATAAAACATATATCGAGCCGCTTACCGTGGAAAGTTTGGAAAAGATTATTGCCAAGGAAAAACCGGATGCCCTTCTTCCTAATTTAGGGGGTCAGACCGGGCTGAATCTTACCTCCAGCCTTTACAAATCCGGTGTTTTGAAAAAATACGGTGTGGAAATTATCGGTGTTAGGGCTGAGGCGATTGAACGCGGTGAGGACCGGATTGCCTTTAAAGAGACAATGAAAAAATTAGGTATCGCCATACCCAGGTCGGCACCCTGTTATTCAGTTGAAGAAGCTGAAAAAATTGTCAAAGAATTAGGATATCCGGTGGTTTTGCGGCCGGCTTATACCTTAGGCGGCACCGGCGGAGGCGTGGCTTTTAATTTAGAAGAGTTAAGGGCGGGAGTCAGCCGGGGATTGAGCATGAGCCTGGTCCATCAGGTTTTGGTCGAAGAGTCGGTTCTCGGCTGGGAAGAATTAGAGCTTGAGGTGGTCCGTGACCAGAAGAATCAAAAGATTACCGTCTGTTTTATTGAAAATATTGACGCTATGGGTGTCCATACCGGCGACAGTTTTTGCTCTGCCCCCATGTTAACTGTCCCGCAAGCCCTGCAGAAGCGGATGCAGGAGCTTTCTTATGAAATTGTTGATGCTATCGGTGTCCTCGGCGGGACAAATATCCAGTTTGCCCATAATCTTAAGGATGACCGTTTGGTAGTAATCGAGATTAATCCCCGCACCTCGCGGTCTTCGGCCTTGGCTTCCAAAGCCACCGGTTTTCCCATTGCCCGCATTTCTACCAAACTTGCCGTTGGATTAACCATGGATGAAATTCCCTACTGGAAGGAGGGCACCTTAGAGAAATATGCGCCATGGGGGGAATATGTAGTCATTAAATTTGCCCGCTGGGCCTTTGAAAAATTTCCTAAGGCCAAGGATATTATCGGCACTCAGATGAAAGCGGTGGGGGAGGTAATGGCCATTGGCAAAACCTATAAGGATGCTTTTCAGAAATCTATCCGGTCGCTGGAAATAAAAAGATATGGTCTGGGAGGGATAAAGGATTTTAAAACCTTATCGCTGGAGAGGCTAAAAGAAAAATTGGCCCGGCCTTCAAGTGAACGTGTCTTTTTAATGTATGAAGCTCTGCGTAAAGGGATGGGGATAGACGAGCTTTTCCGGCTAACCCGTATCGGCCGCTGGTTTATTAAAGAGATGAGGGAGCTGGTCGAGTTTGAAGAGGAATTGCTTAAAAGCAGCTGGAATAATCTCCCCGACGAGAAACTTACCCGGGCCAAGGAATGGGGTTTTTCGGATAAATACCTGGCCGGTCTTTTTAAAATAAAAGAAAAGGAAGTAAGAACAAAGAGAATAGCCATTGGCAAAACAGCCCGGTTTGAAGCCGTTCCGGTGAGCGGCGTAGAGAATGCCGAGTATTATTACTCAACTTATGCCCCTTTGGGTTCGGCCCGTCCGGGAAAAGAGAAATTTTTTCAAGAGGGAACGGTTTCCTCGAAAAAGAAGGTGATGATTCTGGGCGGCGGCCCGAATAGAATCGGCCAGGGAATCGAATTTGATTATACCTGTGTTCACGCTGCTGTTGTCCTCCGTGATGAAGGGTATGAATCAATTATGGTTAACTGCAATCCGGAAACCGTATCCACTGATTACGATACTTCCGACAAGCTTTATTTTGAGCCGTTGACCGTCGAGGATGTCCTGGCAATTTATGAAAAAGAAAAACCCCTGGGGGTAATCGTCCAATTTGGAGGGCAGACCCCTTTAAATATTACCGAGGAGCTTAAGGATAACGGGGTAAGGATTTTGGGGACCACTCCGGAAAGTATTCGTCTGGCCGAAGATAGAGAGCGCTTTCGCGAAAAGATGATTGCCCTGGGTATTCCCCAGCCGGAAAGCGGCACGGCCCGTTCGTTAAAAGAGGCGGTTAGTATTGCTAAAGAAATAGGCTATCCCTTAATGGTTCGTCCTTCTTTTGTCCTCGGTGGACGCGGTATGGAGATTATCTATGACGAGGATATGTTGAAGAAATATGCCGAGGAAGCAATTGAAGTCAGTCCGGAATACCCAATGCTTATTGACAGGTTTCTTGAACGGGCTATTGAAACCGAAGTTGATGCTCTTTCCGACGGTAAAGATACCTTTATTGCCGCTATCATGGAGCATATCGAACTGGCCGGTGTTCATTCCGGGGATTCAGCCTGCGCTATTCCACCCAGAACGATTAAAGAAAAAGACCTAACTGCGATAGAAAAATATACGGCACAGATTGCCAGGGAGTTTAAGGTAGTGGGGCTGATGAATATTCAATATGCTATCGCAGGCGATAAGGTTTATATTCTTGAAGCCAACCCCCGGGCATCACGGACCGTTCCCCTGGTTTCTAAAGTAACCGGTATTCCCATAGCCCGGATAGCCACGCAAGTAATGTTAGGGAAAAAGATTAAAGATTTTCCCGAATTGAAAATGCGTAAGCTTCCCTATGTGGGCGTTAAAGAGGCAGTTTTCCCCTTTAATATGTTTCCGGAGGTAGACCCTCTATTGGGCCCGGAAATGAGGGCTACCGGCGAGGTAATGGGCATTGCCGATACCTTTGGCTTGGCTTTCTATAAAGCCCAAGAAGCTGCCGGAGCAAAACTTCCGGTAGAGGGAAATGTTTTATTGACGGTAGCCGATAAAGATAAATCGGCTTTACTGGCCATAGCCCGGAAGCTTAAAAAACTTGGGTTTAAAATTTATGCCACCGACGGGACCGGCAATTTTCTTAAGGGGAAAGGGATAGCTAATATCCCGATAAAGAAATTGCACGAGGGCCGGCCCAATATTGCTGATGCCATTAAAAACAATGAAATTAATCTTATCGTTAATACCCCGGTTGGGCGCAGCAGTAAATATGACGACAGCTATATCCGCATGAGGGCCATCCAGTATAAAATTCCTTATATTACCTCATTGGCTGCCGCCGAAGCCAGTGTGGAAGGTATTCAAGCCGTTAAAAAAAGCAATGTTTTGCCAAAGTCCCTTCAGGATTATCACCAGGCACTTATTAAAAGGAGATAGTGCCTTTTTCTCTCCCTTTTTTCGTATGGCAAAAAATAAAATCTACGATGTTATTGTTATCGGTGCCGGTCATGCCGGATGTGAGGCTGCCCTGGCGGCCAGCCGCATGGGTTGTCAGGTTCTTATGCTCAATTTGCATCTGGATACCATTGGCCTTATGTCCTGTAACCCGGCTATCGGCGGAATAGGCAAAGGCCAGCTGGTTAAGGAGATAGATGCCCTGGGTGGTGAAATGGCTCAGGCTGCCGACAAATGTGGGATACAGTTTAGAATCCTTAATTCTTCAAAAGGTCCGGCAGTTCAGTCATCCCGGGCACAGGTGGATAGAAAAGGTTATTGCCAATATATGCAGAAGGCTGTAACCACTCAGGAAAATCTTCATGTGCTTGAGGCAGAGGCGATAGGTTTAATATGTAACAATAAGGTTGTGGAGGGTATAAGGGCTAATGACGGGAGGAGTTTTTCGGCCAGAACAGTAGTAGTAGCTCCGGGGACTTTTTTAAATGGTTTAATTCATATTGGCATGCGAAGCTTTGCCGGGGGCAGAATTGAGGAAAGGGAAATCAGTAAAGGCCTTTCTGAAGATTTAAAAGGTTTGGGATTTCATCTTTCGCGTTTTAAAACCGGAACCTGTGCCCGTCTGGACGGCAAGACTATTGATTTTTCCGGGCTTAGCCCGCAAAAGGGCGATAAGGTGCCCCGGCCTTTTTCTTTTTTTACTGGAAAGATAGATATTAAACAGCTCCCTTGCTATATTACCCATACCGTTGAGAAAACACACCAGATTATCCGTAAGAATTTAGGCGTTTCTCCCCTGTTCAGCGGGAAAATTGTCGGGACCGGTGTCCGTTACTGCCCTTCTCTTGAGGATAAAGTAGTCAAATTTCCGCACCATCCTACCCATCAGATATTTCTAGAGCCGGAGGGGCTGGATAGCGACGAGTTCTATCCCAACGGACTTTCAACCAGTCTGCCGGAGGACGTTCAGGCAGATTTTATCCGTTCTGTCCCCGGACTGGAAAAGGTTAAAATCAATCGCTTTGGCTACGGAATTGAACACGATGCCGTTGATTCAACCCAGCTTTTGCCTACTTTAGAAAGCAAACTTGTCCGCAATTTGTATTTAGCCGGCCAGATTAACGGGACCACCGGGTATGAAGAAGCGGCCGCTCAGGGATTAATCGCCGGTATAAATGCTGTGTTGAGAATAAAGAAGAAACCGCCTTTGATTTTAGATCGCTCGACCAGTTACATCGGTGTTTTAATCGATGATTTAGTTACTAAAGGGACAGATGAACCTTACCGAATGTTCACTTCACGGGTCGAAAACCGCCTGATTCTTCGCGAGGATAATGCCGATTTAAGATTAAGCAGGATTGCCTTCAAAATAGGTTTATTAGCAAAAAAGAAATATGCCCGGGTAGAGGAGAAACAAAGGAAGCTCGAACAAGGAACGAACTATCTTAAAGAAAATAAAATTACCCGTAATAATGAAAAGATTACGCTTTATCAATTTCTTAAAAGGCCGGAAGTTAGGATTGAAGACATAAAAGGGAGATTCCTATCTGATTATTCTTCTGATGTGCTTCGGGCAATTGAAGCGGGAATAAAATATTCCGGCTATATCCAAAAACAACTTGCCGAGGTAAAAAAAATTAAGAATCTGGAACAAATCAGGATTCCGGCTGATTTAAATTATGAGACCATTCCCAGTCTTTCCCGGGAAATAAAAGAAAAGCTTACCCGGGTTTCGCCTCTAAATTTGGGCCAGGCCGGCAGGATTTCCGGGATTACCCCGGCGGCAATTGCTATTTTGATGGTTTACCTGAAAAAACACAGCCATGGAAAAAAAAGGAAGATATAACAGGTTTTCCAAGTACCTGAAAGAGCGTTTTGGCTGCCGGGTTTACAAGGTGAGCATAGATGCCGGATTTTCCTGCCCTAATAAAGACGGGAAGTTAAGTAAGGATGGTTGTATCTATTGCGATAACAGAGCTTTTAGCTTTAATACGCGTATTTCACCAAGGCCTATAAAGGCTCAGATTGAACAAGGAATGAGTTTTGCGAGGGAAAGATACGGCGCCGAAAAATTTATCGTATATTTTCAATCCTGCACAAATACCTATGCGCCGTTAGAAGTTTTGAAAAAAAGATATGATATTATAAGAGAATTTGAAGACATAGTGGGAATTAGTATCAGCACCCGCCCCGATTGTGTCAACGGAGAAATTTTAGATTTAATTGAAGATTATTCCCGGGAGTATGAGGTATGGATTGAATATGGTCTGCAGAGCATTCATAACGAAACTCTAGAGCTTATTAACAGGCAGCATCTTTACCGGGATTTTTTAAAGGCCTTTAAACAGACCAGAAAAAGGAAAAAGATAAATATTTGCGTCCATGTAATTATCGGGCTGCCTGGTGAGACAAAAGAAAAAATTTTAGCCACGGCCAAAGAGTTGGGCCGGTTTAAGCTGGAAGGCATAAAGATTCATCCTCTGCATATAATCAAAGGAACTAAATTATATGAGCTGTGGCAGGCGGGGCGCTATAGGCCTTTAGAATTGGATACGTATGTGGAAATAGTAACGGGATTTTTAGAGTATCTCCGGCCAAATACCGTTATTCAGAGAATAAGCGCCGACTGCCCGGAAGAATTCTTGGCAGCGCCTCTATGGATTCGTGAGAAAGCCTTGGTTTTGAATATGATAGATAAAAAATTGGCAGAAAACGACACATTCCAGGGGGCAAAAAGGCCCTGAGCTTTTTACTTTTCCGCCTTTTGGAAGGCAATCAGGATTTCTTGAGGGCTCTGGGCTTTGAGGAGGGTTTCTCTAAAAAGCCCCTCTTTTAGAACCCGGGTAAGTTTGGAAAGTAACTGCAAATATTGGCCCAGTTTTTTTTCTTTGGGTGTTCCCATCAAAAAGATCAATTTAACCGGCTGACCGTCTAAAGAGGCAAATTCTATTCCCTGTTTTGCCCGGCCAAAGGCAATGACAAAATCCGTTACTGAAGCGGTCCTGGCGTGGGGGATACCAATTTCATAGCCAATCCCGGTAGTGCTTAGATCTTCCCGTTTGAAAACATCATTAAGAAAGCCATTAAAATTAGCGATGGCTTTAGATTCTTTTAAAAGCTCGGCTAATTCTTTTATTGCCTCATTTTTGTTTGCCGCCTTAAGACTCAGTGAAATTTGACTTTCTTCGAGATAATCACTAATTAACATTTCCTTCCTCCTGGGTAATTTCTGCTTTTGGTTTTTTTATATCTTTAAGATTCTACTTGAAGATCCCCCATTTGTCAACATTTATCCCGAACTTATTTACCGCAAACTTCTTGCCTATCAGGAAACTGTATGCTATAATAAACCAGTTTACACATATTATTATTTACATATGTTAAAGGGCGCACTTAAGAACAAATAACGCGATACAGGATAACGTGGAACGAATACCGGGAGGGCACCGATGAAAGATATAACAATTTTGGGGGTAACTGTCTCTGCCTGGATATACGCGCCAGCGGTATATTTTATCTGGGTAAGCCTTCTTCTTTTAATTAAAAAGATATTTTTCGGCCGGGTACAAAAATTTGCCCGAAAAACCCGGTCAAAACTCGACGATATATTACTAGGGGCATTGGACCTTCCCCTGCTTCTTTTAATCTTTGCCAGCGGAGCCGTGGTTTTGGAAAGAATTTCTCCTTTAGGTGAAGAGCTTGCCCTGACCAAATTCTTTATTGTCGGTCTCAAGGTAACAGCCATTATTGCTGTAATTATTTTCTTTGACCGGCTCTTAAGGAATTTGATTCAATCCTACGCTTCCCGGGTGGAAGTGCTTAGGACCTCCGGCGGCATTGCTCAGGGAATTGCCAGAGTCGTGGTGATTGCCTTGGGCCTCTTGATTCTCATGGACAGCTTGGGTATTTCCATAACCCCGCTTTTAGCCTCCTTAGGTATTGGCTCTTTAGCCGTGGCGCTCGCTTTACAGCCAACCCTGGAGAATTTCTTTTCCGGGATTCAAATTGTCATCGATAAGCCGATAAAGGTTGGTCAGTTCATTAAGCTTGATTCCGGAGAAGAAGGCTATGTGGCTAAAATTGGCTGGCGTTCTACCTGGGTGCGGATGTTGCCTAATAACGTGGTGGTTATTCCCAATAAAATCCTGGTAAACAGCAAAGTGCTCAATTATTATTATCCGGCAGAGGAACTGGCGGTTTTAGTCCAGGTGGGGGTTCATTATGGGTCGGATTTAAAGAAGGTAGAGAAAGTGACCATAGAAGTCGGCGAAGAAGTGATGAAAACTGTTGCCGGGGGAGTGCCTGAATTCAAGCCTTTTATACGATACCATACTTTTTCTGATTTCAGTATTAACTTTACGGTGATATTAAGGGCCAAGGAATTTGTCGATAATTATTTAATCAAGCATGAGTTTATCAAGCGCCTGCACGAGCGATATAAAAAAGAAGGCATTGTCATTCCTTTCCCTATTTACGCGCTCAATTATGAACAGGAGAAGGCAAAAGAAGGTAATAGGTAGCAGGGAGTAGGTGGTAGGTAGACTGTGTCCCGTAACTAAATAACCGACGGCCTGCTTTAGGAGATTTACTGGAGGTAAGGATGAGTCTAAAAGGAGCTATCTTTGATTTAGACGGAGTGATAGTTAATACTGTCCCTCTCCATTTTAAAGCCTGGGCGAGAATGTTTGCCCAATACGGCCATAACTTTAGTTTCGAGGATTACAAAAGTAAGGTGGATGGCATTCCCCGGATAGACGGTGCCCGGGCGATTTTAAAAGACTTATCGGATGAAAAGTTAAATAAAGCAGCGGCTAAAAAGCAGGGATATTTTTTGGAATATTTGGAATCGGAAAAAATTGATGTTTATCAAACAACTCTTAATTTAATCAAGGAGTTGAGAAATCAGGGTGTCAAGATTGCGGTTATTTCATCCAGCAAGAATTGTCCGCGGATATTGAAAACAGCTGGATTATATGAGTTTATCGATGTTGAGATAAATGGAAGCGACATTACAAAAGGGAAACCCGACCCTCAGATTTTTTTAATGGCTCAGGAAAAGTTAGGCCTGGAGGTAGGGGAATGTGTCGTTTTCGAAGATGCTGTCCTCGGGGTAGAAGCGGCAAAAAGCGGCGGTTTTAAAACCGTCGGTATTGACCGCCACCAGGATCCACAGAGACTTAACAAGGCAGATTTAGTGGTTAAAGATTTAGGCGAAGTGGATTTTAACAAATTGAAAGCGTTAATTGAATGAAAGATTTTTTTAAAAACCTTCTTTCCGAAGACGACTGGTTGATTAAAGAAAAAAATTGGGAGAGACGCCTGCAGGGTGTGCGCGAGTCTCTTTTTACTTTAGGAAATGGTTATTTGGGAAGCCGCGGGGTTCTGGAAGAAATCCCTTATGACGCTAATCAAGGCACTTACATTGCCGGCTTATATGATAAGGCCGGAGCCCAGGTTACCGAACTGGTTAATTTACCCAACCCGATAAAATTTAAAATCGTCGTCCAGGGAGAAAAAGTTGATGTAGTCGCTATGGATGTTTTAAGCCAAGAAAGAACCCTGGATATGAAAAAAGGATTGCTTAAGAGAAAAGCCCTTTTTAAAAATAGCAAGAGACAAAGATTTGATTATCAATCCTTAAGGTTTTTTAGTAAAGACGACCCGCACTTAGGGATAATGCGGATTTATTTCACCCCGCTGGATAGTGGAGCAGATATTCTTGTTGAAAGTTCTATTGATGCTTCGGTTACCAATAAAGGAATATTAAGCGAGGGAAGAAAAGAACATTTTGGAATTACTAAATTGACTAGCTTCAAAGATATCAATTATCTTTGTGTGGAAACTTTTGAAAGTAAGGTATCTGTCGGTTACGCCGCTTTACTCAAAGTTAAGAAAGGGGGAAAATCGTTTACTACCCATAAGAGGTCATTCCATTTAAAGCTGGGAAAGGGAGAGACAGTCTGTTTTACCAAAATACTTTCTATCTATACCTCGAAAGAGGTGAAGAATGTAGAGAAAAAGGCGATAAACTCTTTAAGGAAAAGTGTGGTTATAGGTTTTGACGGTTTACTGAAAAAACACTTCAAAGCCTGGGAGAGAAGCTGGGATTTTTCCGATATTTCCATTAAGCCGGATAAGAATATTCAGAAAGTCTTGAGATTTAATCTTTATCATCTCTTAATTTCTGGCAATGAGTTTAATGACCGGGTAAGTATCGGGGCGCGCACTTTAAGCGGGGAGGGATATCGCGGCCATATCTTCTGGGATGCAGAAATTTTTATCCTTCCATTTTTTGTCTATACCAATCCAGTGGTGGCTAAAAATATGCTTCTATATAGATTCCGTATCCTGGATGAAGCTCGGATGAATGCCAGGGTAGAGGGATATAAAGGAGCCCTTTTTGCCTGGGAATCGGCAGATAGCGGTTTTGAAGTTACCCCCAAATGGAGCCGTGATTTAGACGGCCGGGTGATAAAGATACATACCGGAGAGATGGAAGATCATATTGTCGGGGATATTGCCTATGCAGTTTGTCAGTATTATGAGGCTACCGATGACCGCCAGTTTATGCTCAAGGCCGGATTAGAGTTGCTTTTTGAAACGGCCCGCTTTTGGGCGAGCCGGGGTCAATTCAGCCGGGATAAAAGTGTTTATCACTTAAAACACGTAATCGGCCCGGATGAATTCCACGTTAATGTGGATGATAATGCTTACACCAATGTTCTGGCAGGATTTAATCTGGCTAATGCCGTTCGGTTTTATCGGCAGAACAAACGGGAGTCTCGCCGGGTTTTCCGTAAACTTATAAAAAAAATTAATCTAAGCGAAAAGGAAGTTAGAGATTGGGAAAAGATTGCTGGCAGCATAGCCATTTCCAGGGATGAAAAGAATAATGTGATTGAATCCTTTTGCGGTTATTTTCAAAAGAAGTATGTCCCCATTAAAAATTTAGACCATAATTTTATGCCTCTCTTGCCTAAAACGGTTAATCTTAAAGATATCGGCCAGACCCAATTTGTTAAGCAGGCTGATGTAGTTATGCTCCTTCATCTTTTTCCTGAGGATTATTCTTTTGAAGAAAAAAGGGATAATTTTTTGTATTATAACAAAAGAACCCTGCACGAATCTTCTCTCAGTCCATCTATTTATGCGGCTGTCGGATGGGATACAGGCAATTACCACAAAGCCATGCATTATTTCCACTATGCCCTTTATACCGACCTGAAGAATTATTGCGGGAATACTCAAGAAGGGATTCATGCCGCTTGTTTAGGCGGCATCTGGCAGGCGGTAATATACGGCTTTGCCGGGGTGAGAGCAACTGGGGATGTTATTTCTTTTAATCCGCATCTTCCTTCTGAAATCGAATCGATGAAATTCAAGCTTAGATATCGAGGAGGTTTTTTTTCCATTTCTCTCCGGAAAAATAATTTTGAGATTCTGCCTCGTTTTAAAAAAAGGGGAAAAATAAAAGTGAAGGTTTGGGATAAAATTTATATGCTTTTAAGTAACAAGGGCTATGTCTTCAAACAAAGCCCCAGGGGGGGATAAGTTATGTTAAAATTAAAAGTGAAAGACGTCATGGATAAACATGTGGTAACCGTCTTGCCGGAGGTAGGTGTTAAAGAGATTTGCCGGCTACTTATTAAGACTAGATTAAGCGGGGTGCCGGTAATTGACAAAAAAGATAAACTAATCGGGTTTATTTCTGAAAGAGATATTATTGCCGCTGTGAATAGAAATGGTTTTTTAAAAAAAAGAGTTAAGAATATTATGAACAAAAAAGTTAAATCTGTTAAAGAAAATATGTTTACTGAAGAAATAACCAGAATTTTTACTGACCGTCCTTTTAGGTACCTTCCGGTAATCAGGGCGGGAAAAGTTGTCGGTATCGTCAGCAGAAAAGAAGTTATAGAAAGGTTGCTGGGGCAATATTACTAAAGTGGGAGACGTAAAAAGAAGAATGCTCAGTTATACCGCGAAATTTCTCGTTAAGGAGTAATTATGGCAAATCAAAAAAAGAAAAGGCTGAACATTTGTCACCTTCACTGGGGGTTCCCGCCTATTATTGGCGGGGTTGAGACCCATTTAAAAACTATTCTGCCCGAAATGTCCAGGCGGGGGCATCGAGTTAGTCTTCTTACCGGCACAGTTGAAGGGTGCAAAGTTAAAACTAAGTTTCATGGAGTAGATATTTGGCGAAACCCTTTGATGGATTTAAATTGGCTTTATAAAAGAGGACTGCAGGGATTGGATGAAAAAGTGTTAGAAATATTCAGCAAATTTCTTGATAATTTTAAACCGGATATAATCCATTGCCACAATATGCATTATTTCAGCAAGATGCACATAAAAACTTTGGAGGATTTAACCCAAAAAAGAAAAATCCCTATGGTCCTCACCGCTCATAACATCTGGGATAACCTTCTTTTTCTAGACCTGACCCGAAAGGTAAAATGGGCGCATATAATTGCTGTGAGTCACTTCATAAAAAAAGAGTTGATTGGAATCGGCTGTGATGACAGGAAAATTTCCGTTATCCATCATGGTATTGATACAAGAAAATTTCATCCCCATATTTCTACTGAAAAAATCAAGAAGAAATATCCTCAATTAAAAAATAGAAAGGTGATATTTCATCCGGCCAGAATGGGATTGGCCAAAGGATGCGATACCAGTATCAAAGCTCTTAGGTTTATTAGAGAGCGGTTCCCTGAAGTTATCTTGGTTTTAGCAGGAACAAAGAATATAATCGACTGGGGGGCAGTCCAGCAAAAGGATATTGCCTATCTGGTAGATTTGGTGCATTCTCTGGATTTGACCGGGAATGTGCTGATAGAGATGTTTACTTTGTCAGAAATGGCAGAGATGTATGGGTTGGCTCAGGTTTGTGTTTATCCTTCCAGCGTGGGGGAACCGTTTGGGCTGACTATGCTGGAGGCACTTGCTTCGGCCAAGCCGATGGTGATTACTAATACCGGGGGAATGCCGGAAATTATCAGAGACGGCATTAATGGCTTTGTTATTCCGGTCAGAGATTTTGAGGCTTTGGCCTCCCGGACTATTCAGCTTTTGGCTAACCAAAGACTGCGTGAGCGTTTAGGGTATACCGGACGGCAGATGGTTAGAAGCCATTACACCAAAGAGATAGTGACTAGAAATAATTTAGAGATTTATAGAAAAATGCTGGCTAAGAAATAGCCCTGTTTAATTTTTTAAAGGCGAGCGGGATAAAGGAGGTAGACTATGTGGACAAAGGAGAATCTTAGAGATTTAATTAAAGAGAAGATGGGGGATTATCTGTTCATAGTCGTTTCTAACCGCCAGCCTTATGTTCATGTTTTTAACAAAGGAAAGGTTGAGTACAAACGAAGTCCTGGCGGCCTGACGGCGGCATTGGATCCGGTCATGCAGGCCTGTCGGGGTATTTGGGTTGCTTATGGCCATGGCGATGCCGACCGCAAAGTGAGCGATGCTAAAGGAAAGGTTAAAGTTCCGCCGGACAATCCCAGTTATACCTTAAAGCGGGTCTGGCTTTCCAAGGAAGAAGAGAATGGGTTCTATTATGGGTTTTCCAATGAGGCCCTCTGGCCTTTAAGCCATATGGCATTTCAGCGCCCCATATTTAGAAAGGAAGACTGGCAGTATTATTCACAGGTGAATAAAAAATTTGCCGAAGCAATTATTGAAGAAATTGGTAGTCAAAAAGCCTTTATCTGGATTCAGGACTATCACCTGGCTCTGCTGGCGCAATATTTAAAGAAAAAATTGCCTACCCAGTTGATTACCGCCCAGTTCTGGCATATTCCCTGGCCGAATTCAGAGGCTTTTCGTATTTGTCCCCAGAAACAGGAAGTTTTAGAAGGGCTTCTGTCTAACGATCTCTTAGGCTTTCATATTCGTTATTTTTGTGATAATTTTTTTGATACCGTGGACCGCGAAATAGAATGTAAGATTGACCGGGAACGCCTTGCTATTATTCGAGGCGAGGTAGAAACTTTAGTGAGGCCTTATCCGATTAGCGTCGATTTTCAAGGCATAAATGAAGTCTCTCAATCCGCCAAGGTTGCCAAAGCTATGGAAGATTTAACTGAAGAATATTCGCTTTCCGGGGTTCGCCTGCTTTTGGGAATTGACCGCATTGATTATACCAAAGGCATTCCCGAACGTCTTTTAGCTATTGACCGGATGCTGGAAAAACATCCGGAATTAAAAGAGAAGATTGTTTTTTTGCAGATGGGAGTGCTCAGCCGTATCCATCTTCCCGGGTATAAAGCCTTAAATGAAGAAATTAATAAATTGGTTGAGGAGATTAACTGGAAACATTCGACTGACAGATGGACGCCGATCATTATGGTCCGCCGGCACCTTTCGCCGGCCGAACTATCGGCTGTATACCGGTTGGGCGATGTCTGTATTGTCAGCTCCCTGCATGACGGCATGAATTTGGTAGCTAAAGAATTTATTTCTAACCGTTCCGACGGCGACGGTGTTTTAGTGCTCAGTCAATTTACCGGAGCGGCCAGGGAGCTGGGGGATGTCCTTCTCATTAATCCCTATGACCGAGAAGGGTTCAGCGAAGGTATATTTCAAGCTTTGACTATGCCTAAAAGAGAACGGAAGAAACGAATGAAAACAATGAGGCAGATTGTCCAGCAGAATAACATCTACCGCTGGGCGGGAAGAATTCTTTCTGATTTGTTAAAATTCGAATTTAAGGAGTAAAAAAATGAAGGTAAAAGAGCTGATAAACCGGGGTGTAATTAGCGTAAAACGGTCCACCACCTTGACAGAATTGATAAAGCTTTTCAAGGATTTTCACACTTTCCCTTTAGTGCCGGTAGTTGAAGATGGGAATCGTTTGGTTGGCATTGTCTCTTTTCAGAATCTGACGGAAATTTTTCGCACCCAGGAGCCGGAAATACTGAAAACAGTTCCGTTTATAGATGAAGAACAGGAAGATATCTTGAAAGCCGATATTTCCCCGGAGATGGGGAATTTAGTCATTGTTGACGACATTATGAAGACTAAATTTTTCAGTATTCAGGAAGAAGCCAGCATTGAAGAAGCCTATAATTCTATGAAGCTTCATTCTAAAGAACAATTGCCGGTAGTAGACAAGGAAGAGAGACTTATCGGAATTATCGGATTATTTGATATTGTCCTGGGCATATTTAAAAACAAAGGGGTTGTTTAAAGTAATTTGAAATTTATCAATGCCTATGGGCAAAAAGGGGGAATCAGTATTTTAAATCAGTAGGTGCTGATTTTGCCTGACCGCTTACTCGGTTTTGGCAGGCGGATATTTTGTAAAGCCGGGTAAAGGCGGTTTTTATTTTATAAACGAGGTGGGAAGATGAATACTGCTTTAGTCCTGGCGGTTATTTTACTGGCCGGGTTAATCGTTCCACAATTAATCGATAAGTTGAAATTATTCCCTCGGAGGTTTAGGTTCAAAATTCCGGCGGTAACTATCTGGCTTTTAATCGGTATTGCCATCGGGCCTTCTGTTTTGAAATTAGTGCCGGCAGAATTTAATAAGGTCTCGTTTTTTATCTCCAATCTCGTCTTGGGGATGATTGCTTTCGGTTTAGGCCAGAATTTTACCAAAAGTTTATTCCAAAAGGTTGGCAAGGTGGTTATGTGGGTTTCTATCCTGGGAGCGATTGGTCCCTGGCTTTTGGTTTCTTTAGGGTTAACCTTTTTAATGCATATACCGATGCATATTTCATTGGTTTTTGGGGCCATTGCCGCGGCTACTGCTCCAGCGGCAACCATTGCCGTCATCAGAGAAGCTAAAGCCCGGGGTTATTTTACCGATGTTTTATTAGGGGTAGTGGCTATTGATGATGCCTGGTGTCTTATCATTTTTGCCGTGTCTTTAGCTTTGGCCCGAGCTTTCCTCCAGCATATGGCGGGACTTAATAGTTTTTTCGTTCTAAATGTCCTGGTTTCTTCCTTGAAGGAAATAGGCGGAGCCTTGCTTTTCGGCGGTATTATCGCCATACTTTTTATGAAACTTTCTCGTTTTGCCCGTACCGCGGCTGAACTTTTAACTTTTACCTTAGGGCTTATTTTATTAACTACCGGCCTGGCTATATTTTTAGGGATTTCTGTTTTACTAACTAACATGTGTCTGGGAGCAATCCTGGTTAATTTAGATAAAGCCAGCTTTACCTTTCTAGAATCTTTGAGGATAGTTGAAACCCCTCTTTATCTTATATTTTTCGTTCTGGCTGGTGCAAGTTTTCACCTTTCGTTTTTCTTACAATTGGGCTGGTTGGGGCTGGCCTATATTACCCTTCGGGCGCTTGGTAAGGTTGGCGGAGCCAGCCTGGGAGGATTTCTGGGACGGGGAGGAAAAAAGCTCACCCGGTTTATCGGTTGGGGATTACTTCCTCAGGCAGGGGTCGCTATGGGTGCGGCGCTGGTAGCTAAATCAGTGCTTCCATTTGACTGGGGGAATATGATTAGCACCATTATTATCGCCAGCACGGTTTTTTATGAGTTGGTCGGTCCGATATTTACCCGGATAGCTTTGGAGAAGGTTGGCGAGGTTTCATAAAAAAATGGAAGGCTGCTTTCTTTATTATTTATTTGGATATCGTTTGTTATGAATGTAATCCTTGATTTAGGTTTTATACTTTTAGCCGGCATTTTTTTGGCTAAGTTTATTCGCAAAATGCATTTCCCGGCGGTAACCGCTTATCTTCTGTTAGGTATTTTTATCGGGCCCTCCCTTTTTAATCTTATCTCTCCGGGTATTATCCAAATCTCTGGACTTGTTTCTAACATTGCCCTGGGATTTATTGCTTTTAGTATCGGCCAGAATTTTTCTATCGTCCATTTCCGTAAAATCGGCCGCTCTGTTTTCTGGATTTCTATTTTAGAGGCTTGCGGAGCCTGGATTTTAGTAACCTTATTATTTTATTTTCTCTTGCGGCAGCCTTTTTATATATCCCTTCTGTTTGGGGCTATCTCGGCGGCTACCGCTCCGGCGGCCACGGTTATGGTAGTAAGGGAGTATAAAGCCCGGGGAATATTTACCGATACACTCTTGGGTGTCGTGGCCATTGATGATGCCTGGTGTTTAATTATTTTTGCCCTATCTTTTGCCGTGGCCAAAGCTATTTATTTCCATCTTTCCGGCAATTTCTTTTTGCTCAGGGTTCTCATGAAAGCTTTGCTGGAAATAGGTGGTGCTTTTATTTTAGGCGGGCTGATGGCTTATTTTTCCTCTTTAGTTTCTAAATTTTTACGGACCCCTACCGAGCTTTTGGTTTATACCCTGGGGTTTATTTTTCTAAACATCGGGTTGGCTATTGCCTTTCATCTTTCTGTTCTTCTGTCCTCTATGGTTCTGGGTATGACTTTGGTCAATATAAATAAATCGAGTTTCCAGTTTTTTGATATTCTAAAAAGTGTCGATTCACCTCTTTATTTAACATTTTTTGTCCTGGCCGGGGCAAACCTGGAGTTAAAACTGCTTGGCCAGATTGGCATTTTGGGGATGAGCTATTTGATTTTTAGAATAATCGGTAAGATGTCCGGGGCTGCTCTCGGGGCGGCTATAGCTAAGGCGGTTAAACCCGTAAGAAAATACTTTGGATTGGCTTTAATCCCTCAGGCGGGTGTAGCTTTGGGTTGCGCCCTGATTGTCAAGGCCAATTTTCCTGAGGTGGGCGGGATGATTTTCACCGCTCTGATTGCGACAACTATAGTTTATGAATTAGTGGGGCCAATCTGTACCAAATTTGCCTTAAAAAAAGCCGGGGAGATATGAAACATCTTTTCAGCTCCTGGGGAAAAGTTAAGAAAAAATTAGCTTCAAGCCGGCACGTCTTACTTGCCTTTGATTATGACGGCACTTTAACGCCGATTGTAAAAACGCCGGAATTAGCCCGGCTTTCGTCGCCGATAAAAAACTTATTGAAAGTTTTATCAGAAAATCGACAATTTACCTTAGCGATTATCAGCGGGCGGCCGCTTGCCGAAATTAAAAAAATAGTCGGCTTAAAAAAAATTATTTATGCCGGTAATCACGGTTTAGAAGTAGAGGGGCCTAAAATAAAATTTGTTAATCCCAGGGCTTTAAAGAGTAAAGTTCTAATGCGAAATCTTTTCAATCTTTTATCAGAAAAACTTTCCTCAATAAGCGGGGCGCTGGTAGAAAATAAAGTTTTGACTTTAAGCATCCATTTTCGTCTGATAAAATCTAAGAAGGCCGTAGGCAAACTACGGAAGATTTTTTATAGCATTATTAAGCCCTGGCAAATTAAGAAAAAAATAAAAGTTACCTTTGGCAAGAAGGTTTATGAAATTCGCCCTCCCCTGAGATGGGATAAGGGTAAATCACTCAAGTTCCTTTTAGAAAAAAAATTCCAATTGGAACTTCAGCCTTTAGTTATTTCTTTGGGTGATGACCGGACGGATGAAGATATGTTTAAAGCGGTTAAAAATAAAGGGATTTCTATTTTTGTCGGCAATCCCAGGGGGTCTTCGGCCCGGTATTATTTGAGAAACGTCGGAGAGGTGAAAAATTTTTTAGAAAGGCTTAATAACCATGGTTAATAAGAACCCATTTAAATTTTTTACCCGGCTGCATCTTTCCGAACTGACCGGACGCAGGGCAATAAATCTTTTACAGCTTCTTACCCATCTTAAGCGGGTGCCGGGTTCTTACATCTATCACCATACCCATCGTTTTTTGCAGATTCATCAATATTTATCCCCTGAGCCGCCAAATGATTTCGGTTACTGGGTAACCGAATTCTTGGGCGAAAGTGAATTAGGCGAGAAATTAACCAGCATCGATACTATTCAGTTTTCCACCATTCGTTCTTTAAGGATGGAGATAATTAAAACCATA
Source organism: uncultured bacterium (assembly GCA_964506785.1). GTDB lineage: Bacteria > CAZDME01 > JAYEMH01 > JAYEMH01 > JAYEMH01 > CAZDME01. The sequence continues at coordinate 18,707 of CAZDME010000007.1, forward strand.
GAGGGCTATATCAGAGAGCATCCTAAGGCTTTGCAGAAGTTTGTCAACCCCGGGCAGGAATTCCATTTTTTAAAATCAAGAAGCTTTGTTTTACCGACGAAATATGAAGCCACTACCCTTAGGGAATTTAGCGAGATTTTGAAAAAGATTAGCATTGATTCTATTTACTTCCATATTTTTGAAGCGCGTCTGAGAAAGGGTAAGGGAATCAACGATTTTTCCGCCTGGATAGAAAATTCGATCGGTGACAGGGAATTGGCAGATAAAATAGCTTCTCTCGATCCTTATACCCGGACTATGGAGGATTTACGAAAAACTTTAGTTGAGATAATTGAAGGGAAAATCTCAAAAGAATTAAAAAAATAAAGCGTAAAGGTAAAAATAAAGTTCAAATTCCGCTTTTTGATTTGGAAGAATATTATGGCAAAATTAAATGACTATATCCCTATCATTGGCCAGCCGGTTATTGACGAATTAAAACTTCTTGCCGATAAGCTTAGAGGGAAAGTCATTCAGATTATAAATTCTACATCAGTCGGTGGCGGGGTAGCGGAGATATTGAACCGAATGGTTCCGCTCCTGAAGGGACTGGGAATAAATACCCGCTGGGATGTGATTAAAGGGGGGGAGCAATTTTTTGAAGTCACCAAAAAATTTCATAATGTTCTCCACGGGGGAAAGGAATTGGTAGAAAATAGGGATTTTGAAATTTTCTACGAAACCAGCCAGAAAAACATTGAGGAGATGAGTATTTACGGGGACATTATTTTTGTGCACGACCCTCAGCCTATCGCTTTGGTACAGAAAAAAACCCAGAATCAATGGATTTGGCGGTGTCATATTGATGTTTCCAATCCTCATGAGAAGGTTTGGGCCTTTATCAAAAAGTTTATCTCACAATATGACGCTTCAGTTTTTTCGGCACCGAGTTTTGCCCAGAAACTGCTTATCCGCCAATATTTGATTCCACCTTCGATTGACCCCCTAAGCGATAAAAATAAACCTTTAGCTCCCTCGGTAATTAGCGCAGTTTTAAAGAAATACGGCATTGCCCGGGATAAACCCATCGTTACCCAAATTTCCCGGTTTGATTATCTAAAGGATCCTTTGGGGGTAATAGAGGCTTACCGCTTGGTTAAGAAATATAATGATTGCCGGCTGGTCTTGGCCGGAGGGACAGCCCGGGATGACCCGGAATCAGGTGAGGTTTTGGCTAAGGTTAAAGAGAAAGCCGGAAGCGATCCGGACATTCACGTTTTGCTTATTCCTCCCGGCAGCGACCTGGAGATAAATGCTCTTCAGCGGGCTTCAGATGTTATTGTCCAGAAATCAATAAAGGAAGGTTTTGGCCTGACTGTTGCCGAGGCCTTGTGGAAAGCAAAGCCGGTGGTAGCTTCCGGGGTGGGAGGTATTCCCCTTCAGGTCAAACATAAATATTCGGGACAGATTTGTTATTCAATAGAAGGTGCGGCTTTAGGGATAAAACTGTTTTTGAATAGCCCCGATTATGCCCGAAGATTAGGCGAGCATGGGCGCGACCATATAAAGCAAAATTTTCTCCTGACCAGGCATCTGCGCGACTATATGCTGCTTTTCCTTTCCTTGTATCATCCCGAGGATATAGTTTCTTTATAAATTTTTCCCTTGCATTTTTGGTTGATTTTTTATAAACTGTAAAGTGCTTCTTTGAAAATTTGTTTTAAAAGGGAAGCTGGTAAAAGCCAGCACTGCCCCCGCAACTGTGAGTGGAAAAGAGCTTAAGGAGGTTTGGCTTCCTTAAGCTGGTTCAAGTCGGCCGCCACTGTTTCGTTTGGTCTGAAATTCGGGCTGGCGGGATGGGAAGGCGCCGACAGAAAGCCACAAGTCAGGAGACCTATGGAAGCCTTCGGGGTGAGAGGGAAAAGGTTTTACCCAATCTCGTTTCGGAGATTGGGTTTTTTATTAACATATGACACCGATAAAAAGAATGAAACACACAGGTAAAATTATAGGATATCCGATATCCTATAATTTTTGGCTTGGGGTTTTAATTTTTGGCTTTCTTTTTCTACGCGGCCAGGGGTTTTCTCAGGAAATAAAAGTTAAAGATGCTACCGGCCTGATTTTTCAGTGGAATAAGCCGCCGCAGAAGATTATCTCCCTTAATCCGTCGGCGACGGAGACAATTTGTGCCTTAGGCGGGGAAGATGAGCTGATTGCCGTAACCTCTTTCTGCCGCTATCCCGAAGAGGTAAAAAGCAAAGATAAAATCGGGACAATTTTAGAACCGGATATTGAAAAAATTGTCAGTTTAAGGCCGGATTTAGTTTTAGCTACCAAAGAAGGAAACAGGAAAAAAACCATAGAAAAAATCAGAGAGCTGGGAATAAAGGTTTTTACTTTTGACAGCATCTACAGGTTCGAAGATATTTATGAAAGGGTGTCCTTGTCGGGTAGATTATTAGGCCGGAGGGAAGAAGCCGGCAGACTTATTTCCGATATGAAACACAGGATAGAGGAAATTAAAGGAAAGGTTAAAGGGCGGCCAAAGGTGAAGGTTTTCTGGCAATATGGATTGGAGCCGATAATCACCGCTAACAAAAAAACCCTGGCTAATGAAATGATAGAGTTAGCCGGAGGGAGTAATATTGCCCGGGACGCCTTATTGAGATATCCTCGATACAGCCTGGAAGAGGTTACTATCCAGAATCCTGAGGTGATAATATTAACCTCTATGGAATCTTTTGGGGAAGATGCTTTGGATAATTGGAGGCAGTTTAAAAGTATCCCGGCAGTAAAAAATAATCGAATCTACCTGATTGATTCGGACTTGGTCTGCAATATGGGGCCGCGGTTGATAGAAGGTTTGGAAAAGATAGCCAGGGCTTTACACCCGGAGGCGTTTGCCAATGAATAAAAACTGGATTATCTGGATATTGGTTCTTTTGGGTCTTGTGGTGATAACTTCATTTCTGGCTATAAGCTGCGGTTCCGCCGATATACAGATAAAAGATGTATTTATTCTTTTATATGAAAGGTTACAGGGTCAAAAGGTTATCTCGCCGGAGGCAACGGTTATTTTTAGTTTGCGCCTCCCTCGTCTTATTTTAGGCCTGATGGTCGGCGGAGCTTTAGCTCTGGTCGGGGTTATATTTCAAGGAATGTTTCGAAATCCCCTGGTTGAGCCTTATACCCTGGGGGTTTCTGGCGGGGCCGCTTTAGGGATAAGTATTGCTTTGGCTTTTGGGTTCAAGCTAATTTTTGGCCTGCCTCTGATTGGATTTCTGGGGGCCCTTTTGGCCATTTCCATTGTTTATTCAATTGCCAACCGTTGGAAAAGCCTCAGAATGACCAACCTTCTTTTAGTCGGTGTCATGTTTTCATTTATTTCTTCTTCTTTAATCATGCTCATTTTATCGCTGTCCCGGGCCGCCGAGGCCCATGGCATCCTTTTCTGGATTATGGGAAGCCTGGAAGAGAATAACCCTGTTTTATTAAAAATAATCTGTACAGTCATTCCGATAATAGCTTTCTTTTCTATATTCCGAGCCTGGGAGTTAAATGCCCTTTCTTTGGGAGAAGAGGAAGCCGTTCATTTAGGGGTCGATATAAAGAGAACCAAGAGAATTTTTTTTATCTTATCTTCAATCCTGGCCGGGATAGCTGTTTCGGTCTCGGGTATTATCGGCTTTGTCGGTTTGGTCGTGCCTCATTTTATGAGAATGTTTGTCGGGGGCGACCACCGTATTCTTATGCCTACTTCGTTCTTATTAGGCGGGATTTTTTTAGTTTTAAGTGATACCTTTGCCCGGACAGTCATCGCTCCGATTGAACTGCCGGTTGGGGTAATTACCGGGATTATCGGAGGAATAATTTTTATCTGTTTTCTGGTTAAGGGGCAAAATTTGAGATGGACGAGGTAATTTTAAAGGTTGATAATATAAGTTCCGGATACGAGAAGCATTTAGTTTTGAAAAACTTGAGTTTCCGGATAAATGAGGGAGAGATTATCGGGGTAATCGGGCCTAACGGCTCGGGTAAAACCACCCTTATCCGCAGCCTCACCCGGATTCTTCCTTTAAAGAACGGCTCGATACGGTTTAAAAATAAGGATATTATAGATATATCCTATAAAGAGTTGGCCAAGGAAGTGGCTGTCGTTTCCCAGCTTAATTCCAGCCTGTTTTTTAGTGCCCGGGTAGAAGAGGTTATCCTTTTGGGGCGCATCCCCCATTTTCGCTCATTCCAGCTGCTGGAAGATAGGGGAGACCGGGAAATAGTGGAAAAGGTAATGAAGCTTACGGATATAATTGAGCTGAGGGAGCGGGATTTAAGCGAGATTAGCGGAGGCGAAAGGCAGCGGGTTTTTATTGCCCGGGCTCTGGCTCAGCAGCCTAAGCTCCTGCTTTTAGATGAGCCGACAGCCCATCTAGATATCAATCACCGCTTAGAGATATTTAAATTGGTCAGCCATCTGGCTAAAGAAGGGGGTTTTACCGTACTAAGCGTCCTTCATGACCTGAATCTGGCCAGTCGTTTCTGCGAGCGACTGATTATTCTAAATAATGGAGAAGTTGCCGCGCAGGGCCTTCCGGAAGAAGTCATTAATAAAGTTAAAATCAGGGAAATTTATGGCGCAGAAGTAAACGTATATCAGGGAGAAATGTCAGAAAAACCGCAAATTCTGTATTAAAAAGGGGGTAAATTTTGAAAAAAAGAGGATTAATTCAGGTTTATACCGGCAAAGGGAAGGGTAAAACCACGGCCGCTTTGGGCCTGGCTCTAAGAGCGGCTGGAGCCGGATTAAAGGTTTATATCGGACAATTTCTTAAAGGCGCCTCTTATAATTACAGCGAGTTGAAAACTCTTGAAAAGATTAAGCAAATTAAATTAGAGCAATTCGGCCAGGGTTGTTTCATTAAGGGGGCGGCTAAAAGTGAAGATAAAGAATTAGCCCGAGGGGGCCTTAAGAAAGTAAAAAAGCTGATGGTTCAAGGGAAATACGACCTTATGATTTTAGATGAGATTAATATTGCCTTAAAGTTAGGCCTTTTATCCCTGGATGAGGTGATTCAGCTGATTAATAACAAGCCCGGGAGGTTGGAATTGGTTTTAACCGGCCGTTCGGCTCCGGCTAAAATTCTAAGAATCGCGGATTTGGTTACCGAAATGAGAGAAATTAAGCATTATTATAAAAAGAGCGTTTCGGCGCGCAAAGGAATAGAATTTTAAAATGGGGGAACGCCCCCGTTACTTAAAAATCACACTTCGCAAGTGTGATTATCACACTTCGTAAGTGTGATAAAATGTAGAGAATTGAAGTACAGGGAATACGCTCTCCCCAGAGGGAGAAAACGTAGCTGTCCCCGCAACTGTAAGCGGCTCCGTCCAGGCTGATAGGCTTTCGTTCTCAGCTTGGGTGGGTAGTTAGCTGGCAGTCACTATTTGCTGAAAGTCAAAAATTTGGCTTCAGGAATGGGAAGGCTGCCAGGAAGTATGCCGCCAGCCAGGAAACCTGTTAAATCCTTCGGGGCAGGAGGTGATGAAAATGACTGAATTTACCTAGGCGGACAGCAGCTTCCAGTGAAAAATCTCTACCGACGCGGTAGCGATAGAAAAAACTGACTTTTTTATATGGAGGGAATAAACAAATGAAAAAGTGTTTATGTTTTACTCTTTTATTTTTGCTTTGTTGCTCTGCCGGTATTGCCAGGGCAGAGGTATCCAGTTACGACCTTGGCCAGGTAGTTATTAGTGAGTCCAGAATTGAAGAGACTTTGGGACAAATTGGCTCATCTGGCACGGTGATAACCGCCGAGGAGCTGGAAAAAAGGGGAATCAAAAATGTTAAGGAGGCTCTGAGGGAAGTAGTTAGCATTGATGTGGCTGCTTCCGGAGAAGAAGGAGGGCCGGCTTCGGTTTTTTTAAGGGGGGCCAATTCCGGACAGAGCCTGGTGATGATTGATGGCGTCAAGGTTTATGACCCTATGTCCACCAATGCCAGCTTTGATTTTGCCCACCTTACCATAGATAATATTGAGCGGATTGAAATTATTCGCGGCCCGCAAAGTTCTCTTTACGGCTCTGATGCAATTGGCGGTTTAATCAATATCATTACCAAAAAAGGAGAAGGAAAGCCCAAAGTAGAGGTCTCTTTTGAAGGGGGTTCCCACCATACCTTTAGCGAAAGAGTGGGCTCCTCGGGCAAACTCAATGATTTAGCTTATTCTTTTGTCATCAGCCGCAAAGACACTAAAGGTATATCAAAGGCGGCCAAAAAAGACGGCAATGTAGAAAAAGACAAATATGAAAATACATCCGCTTCCATCCGCCTGGATTATGATTTAGATGAGGCCCTTAAGGTAGGGGTAATCAGCCGTTACACCCGGGCTGAATTTGATGTTGATGATGCTGGCGGCCTTGGAGGAGATGATGAAAACCGGGTGGATAGATTAGACCAATTTTTAGTATCTACCTACCTCACCCATGAGTTTAGCGATTGCTGGCAGCACCATCTCAAACTTTCCTGGATGAAAAACGTCCGTCACGATAATGATGACAATAATGGCTCCACCCTTGATTATTTACGAAGCTGGTATAAGGGAGAAAATTTAGCCGTTGACTGGCAGCATAATTTAACCTTAACCGAATGGGATACAGTGGTGGCCGGGGTGCAATATAACGAAGAGAAAGGCAAGTCATATTATCATTCAGAGACGGCCTTTGGCCCTTATACAAGCAGCCTTTCGGAAAAAAAGGCGGATAATATCGGCGGTTATATAGAGAATAAACTGAATATTGATGACGCCTTTTTTAACACCCTGGCGGTGAGGCTTGATGACCATTCCCGTTTTGATGACCACTTCACCTGGCGGGCAACCGGGGCTTATTTATTGGCGGCGGCCACCAAGGTAAAGGGAAGTTTTGGCACCGGTTATAAGGCGCCGTCTCTTTATCAGCTTTTTTCTTCTTATGGCGATGAGAATTTAAAGCCGGAAGAAAGCGAAGGCTATGACCTGGGGATAGAGCAGTCATTCTTTGAAGATAAACTCTTTGGCAGTCTGGTTTATTTCCATAATGATTTTAAAAAGATGATTGATTATGATTTACTTACTTCTAAATACAAAAATGTTGACTCTGCCGAGACCGAAGGGATAGAGACAGAAATAAGATTTACTCCCGATGAAAGGTTAACGGCCAGGTTCTCTCATACCTATCTTGATGCGGACGATACCACGAATAACGAGACGCTTTTAAGAAGGGCCAAGCATAAATTAAATTTAAACCTCGATTATGCCCTTTGTGAGAGGGCTAATATTAATTTAAATGTCGGCCATTTCGTCAAGCGCTATGATAAATCCGGCTTCCCGGCGGCGCTGGTAGAATTGAAAGATTACACCAAGGTGGATTTAGCCGCCTCCTTTGACCTCAACGAAAATGTTGAGCTTTCCCTCCGGGCGGAGAATTTGTTGGATGAGGATTATGAAGAAGTTAAGGGCTACGGCACTAAGGGCCGCTCTTTTTACGGAGGTATCAAGGTAGTATTTTAGCAAAAAAGGGGCCTGGACCCATTTAAATTTGACTCCGTTTAGTTGTGGGCGTACCAGCCCCTTTTTCTCTCCCCAGAAAAGCAAAAAATTTTGGGGAAAATATATTGACAGAACGTTGACTTTGTTGTTCTATAATATAGAGTAACTGTTCTATATAATGGGACAGGAGTGGGGAAAGATGGATTCAGATTTTATTGCCAAAAAATTCAGGCAGCACGAGAAAGTCAGGCGCCAGTTTAAGAAACACGGTTATGATATGGACGGCTCGCGTAAAGAGGTTTTAAAACGGGCCGGCAAAATTGCTGGGCCGGTTTTAGATGTGGGGACCGGCCCGGGCCGGATAGCCTATACCCTGGCGTTAGCCGGTTATAAAGTAACCAGCGTCGATATATCAGCTCAGGCCCAGGCGATTGCCAGGCTTTATGCCGATAAATTCAAGGTCAGAGAAAAAATCAGATTTTTAAAAATGGATGCGGAGAAGCTCGATTTCAAGGATAATTCTTTTAAGACGGTAATTTCGGTTAATCTTCTTCACGACGTCAAAAGCCCCAAGAAGGTTATCAAGGAAATCATCCGGGTCTGCCGGCCGGGGGGGAAAATCGTCATTACCGACCTTAATGAAAAAGGGAAAGATATAGTTAACCGGGTTTACAGAATAAATAAAGAAATTCACCGGGGAAAGAATTTAAATCTGGATAGGGTCGTAGGGGGCTCTTTAAAAAATAAGGGGATTGTCTTTAAAAAATACGATGGCGGCCCTTTAACGATTTTTACCGGGGAAAAACCTTTGTAGATTAAGAAAGGAGAAAAGATGCCCAATATGGTTTTGTATCTTTTATTAGGACTTTTGGCCGGAAGTTTAAGCGGACTTCTGGGTATTGGCGGGGGGACGATAATTATCCCCGTCTTAGTCTATATGTTTGGTTTCTCCCAGCACCAGGCTCAAGGAACTACCCTGGCTTTAATGGTTCCTCCCATTGGATTGCTGGCCGCTTTAAAATACTATCAGAGCGGGAATGTAAATATCCCTATCGCCGTATATATCTGTATCGGGTTTTTCTTAGGGGGATTTATTGGCGCCGTTTTCGCCCAGCCGGTTCCGGATTTATTTTTAAAAAAAATATTTGGAGTTTTTTTACTGCTGATTGCGCTAAAGATGATTTTAGGCAAATGAATTAAGAAGATCCGATTTATAAATTCAAGCTGACTTTAGTCAGACTAAATGGGCTTTAAGCCTACTAACAGCCGCAGATAGCATATATTATATTAAGGGGCCGAAAAAAAGCCCAAAAAAAGCTCAAAAAAAAGCGCAGAAAAATTTGACAAAGGGCTGAAAGTATGCTATATTTATAGTGGAAAAAGAAAAGAATAGAAAGGTCCGAGAAAGGCTAATCCATCGTAAGGTGGAGACGCAAAGCTACGGACCCTTAGCGAAAGCGAAGGGAGGCCGAGTTGCCGAAGAGAAAAAGCAGCTCGGTTTTTTTTGTTGAGAAGATGGATATTAGCAAAGCCCAATATAATACAATGATAGACCCTGGAAAGAGCTGAAAAAATTAAATAGAAACGCCCGATAAAGGCAAATCCGCCGTAAGGCGGGGGCGCAAAACCACGGGCCCTGAGTGCAGCTAAGGGCGGCCGGGCTGCCGAAGCAAAAGAAGCTTGGATAACCCGGCTTTTTATTTAGAAGAAAATGGATAGAGATAAAGAAGAAAGACAGAAGAGAGAGAAAGAGGAAGCCCAAGGACAGACCCCCGATTCTATGGGATATCCGATATCCTATAATAAAAAGAATAAAGGGGAGTCTGCAAGCGGGCTGTCTTTATATTTTTCTTCCCGCGGGGTAGAGCCGAAACAAAGGCAAGGCAGCTCAAAAAGCAATTCTTTATCTGATAATCCAGTAGAAAGTATCAACCTCTGGCAAAGGCATAAGCTAATTCTGAGAATCATTGCCTCGGTCATAATATTTACTTTTGTACTTACCCAATCAGACATTGTCTGGGCAGTCGATTATTTTAAAAACAAGAAATGGGAGAAGTCTTCTCCCCAGGCAGAACCTGTTCCTTTTTCTCCTAAGAAAACATCTCCTCTCCCGGCTACTTCCCAAGGGACTGTTCTTGATAAGCAGATTAAAGAGAAAAAAGAAAAGCCCGAGCCGCCCGTTAGCCCGATTAAGACCCCTTTTAAAAAAAGCAAGCCTCAAACTACCAAATTTTTTGATAAGGAAATTAAACTTCCTTCTAAGGAAGAAATCCAGCCTGAAAGCAAAACCTATTATGAGGAATCCAGCGGTTTCACTTTCATATTAGATGAAAAGGGGCGGGTTGTCTCGGCCATAGATAAAAAGGGTAATGTTTATAAACGGCAGAGAGACGGAAAACTCATCCCTTATCAAGGTACCTTCCGGACCGCCCAGGGTAAAAAGGCGGTATTAAAAGAGGGTAAAGTAGTTGAGCTAAGGGCAGTTCCGGCTAAAGAAGTCGATGAAACCGAAGGTATTAAGGAAAAAATACATGAGAAAGTAATTTCAAAAGATGAGGCGGCCAAAGGAAATAATTTAAAAGAGAGAATAAACGATAGAGCCGGGGAAATATTTTCTACTCTCCGAAAGACAATAAATAAAACCAAAGAATCATTTAATAACTTCGGCGAGACCTTATCTGAAAAAAGGAAAAAATTTGTTTCTACTCTGGGAATAGATAAGGCCAAGGAGGTTTTTGCCAATTTCGGCATAAAGAAAGCGGCTAATTGGCTTAAAGAGAAAGGGCTTTTTGCCATTAACTGTGCCACCCAGGCTTTAAGCACCCTTTTTGATTTCCTCAAGGTTCAGGTAAGTAAAGAGGAAATTGCCACGACAGTCATTTTAATTGATAGTTTTTTGGGCGTTGTAACTTCGAGTTCTACCGGACAAATCTCCACCTCTCTTTATGCGATGATAAAGGCTGCGGCCGCCCAGGATATTAAATTATACGCAGTTGAAACCAATTTTACGCAGTTAAAAGAAACTGAAGAACCGGTTATTGCCCATGTCGGCGGCAATCACTATGTGCTGGTTACCTCGGCCGGTGATGACGGAGTAACCGTAATTGATAATGGAGAGGAAATTAAAATTTCTAAAGAAGAATTTAATTCTCAGTGGGGCGGATATATTTTAAGCACCCGGGCCCCGCCCGAAGGAGAAATTAGAGTATTAACTCCTGAAGAAACGAAAGGGATAAAAGGAGCTAATTTTTTCTCTGATTATGTCTCCTCTCAAAACAAACCTCCTGTTCATGATTTCTCCAATGCAAACAAACCTCCTGTTCATGATTTCTCCAATGCAAACAAACCTCCTGTTCATGATTTCTCCAATAAAAGTTCCATCTCTTCCACGCCGATACCTCAGGCGACAGATTTTTCTTCAGTCAGTTCCGAGACTTTACCAAAGCCTACTGTAGGAGATGCTTTGTTAGCTCTCCAACAGGGTGGAGAAGCTGAGGGTGCTCGTGTTCTTAGAGAAGCCTTGGGATTACCCGCCCAGAGTACAGAACCCTCTGTTGGTACGACGGTTACAGCTCCAACACCTCAGGCGACAGATTTTTCTTCAGTCAGTTCCGAGACTTTACCAAAGCCTACTGTAGGAGATGCTTTGTTAGCTCTCCAACAGGGTGGAGAAGCTGAGGGTGCTCGTGTTCTTAGAGAAGCCTTGGGATTACCCGCCCAGAGTACAGAACCCTCTGTTGGTACGACGGTTACAGCTCCAACACCTCAGGCGACAGATTTTTCTTCAGTCAGTTCCGAGACTTTACCAAAGCCTACTGTAGGAGATGCTTTGTTAGCTCTCCAACAGGGTGGAGAAGCTGAGGGTGCTCGTGTTCTTAGAGAAGCCTTGGGATTACCCGCCCAGAGTACAGAATCTCCTTATACCCAAACGGACGATATACAAACTTCTTCCGTTCCCGTTCAAACCATCGAAACTATTAATACCGCTTGTGATGAGAAGATAGCTGACGCATATCAAAGAATGAAAAGTGGGGAAATTAATATTAGGGATTATTTCGATATAAAAGATGAAGCGAAAGATGAAAAAGATGAAGCACTTAAAGAACTTGGCGATGAGGCCTTAGAAGCCGGTTATTATGACGAGGCTTATGATGCTTACCATGAGATTGGTGTTAAAGAAGGCTTTGAAATGAAGGAAAAGATTGAATTAACAACGGGTGGAAAATACAGTCCTTTCACTGGGTACTCTGGTCCGGATAATCCTCTTATCAATAACAATCTTGGCGATGATTCCTCCTTGGGAAATGATGTTGGGGGTATTTATAAGGAGGCTGTTGAAGGTATTAATACAGGTATTTATTCCCATTCGCCCAATACAGTTACCGAAACCGTTACTGAAGAAAAAGGTGGAAAGCCAGTTGAGGTTACCAAGGTATATGCAAAGCCTCTCTTGAACCAGCCGCAGGCGGAACCTACCCTCCTCAGAACTATTGAAAAAAGTGATAATAATCTCACCGTAACCATTCCCGGTCTAAATTCAGACGGCAATTCTCAAACCGAAGTTTATTCTTATGATTTAGGCGGAGATGGCAGTGTTTTCGGAGTTGGAGTTACTCAGGCCGTCAATATTGACGGAACAGACTATCAAACAGTAAGCAACACCTATGACGGTGATTTCAATCCTACAGAATTTAAACATTACTATCTGCCGACAGAAGGAGAAACCACTCCCGGCACATCTCATCTTCAGGAACATTGGCAGTTTGATAATTCAAAAGGGACAGCAGAGCAAACAGTCTATGAAGAAAACGGTGAGAAAGATTATGAAAATACTTTCGATAGCGCCGGCCGTTTTCTAAATGGCACTGACTATAATGCCCTAGATACAGAGGGTGTCCACTCCGGAATCGATGTTTCCGAAACGGTTAGCTGGGGGGGGAATGCCTATCTCCCGGCCGGTATCAATGTACAGTTAATTCAAGGAGAGGGTGAAGATAAAGGCGAGGTTTTTTATAATGCCGGCTACCAGGATGTTAAAAATGTTGATATCGACATATATGCGGATAACAATACCGGCGGGGGGCCACAAGAGGCGGTAATCACCGGAACTAACATTGGAGTATTGCCCGACGGGTCATCTGCCGGAGAAGTATCGGGTTTATTCAACCGGGTGAATCTCGACCCCAGTCTTTTAAATGAAAATGGCAGCTTGGTAAAAGCAGGCTTTGAGCTTGAAAGCAATACCTACCTGACTGACGATAAAGGAAAGTGGGTAGTAGAAAAATATGGGAATAAATACAGCCCTCAGATAGTTGACCACAGGCAAACTGAGTATATTAACGCTGGGCAATTTGATGCCAACGATATGTTTTATGCTCCTGCGGAATTAATTTCTACTCCCGAACTTTCAGGGACGGTGAAAATTGAAAGCTCCCTCCATAATGATTACGATGATTCTTTTAAGAAAACCGGTTCAAAGGCAAATGTTAATGCTCTCGGCAAGGATGTTTTAGGTAGTTCAATAGATATCACCCAGGAGCAAACTACCGGGAATTATAGATATGACCAAAACGATAATCTCCTTAGTTTTAACCAGGATACAACCATTGAAAATGGGGTGCAGAAGTTAAATTTTGATGAAACAACCACTATTGATTATCAAAAAGGAAGTATTAATACCTCCGGCACGATAAAGGGGACCGATATTGACGGGAGCTCCGTTGATGCCGCCATTAACTCAACCACCAATCCAGGAGAAGGAACCTCTTCAACCTTTATCAAGAGCCAAGAAGGAAGCTCTCCGTTAAATCTTAGTATAATTACCACCCCCACCGCTGATGGCCAGGGAAGCTTTACCCAAACCACCGGCAGCTATAAACAATTAGTTTTTGATGGCGAGACAAAGAATTATCTGCCACAGTCAGTCTATGTAGATAAAACAGTCACCAGCCAAAGAAAAAAGACAGATGCCGATAACTTTTCTATAACCACCGTCACCGAAGGTAACCTCTGGCAGGCAAATTCTTCTGGTGAGAAAATTGAAGGGAATTCGATTCAAACCTTCGATAACACCAACACCAAAAACTGGACCATTCATAGCCGCGACCCCGTTTCCGGCCAGGCCTTTAGCTATACAATTGAGACAATTGAGGAAGGAAAAGGTAATGCCAAGGATATATTAGGTTTCGAAAATTCCGCTACCGGAAGCTATAACTTTTCTCAAATAACCGAGGTAAACTGGACCATATACAATGGGTTGGATGAATTAGTTTCTCAATCAAGCACAACTTCTCCTAGAGTTGGCACCTTTACCTTTGACACCGGACAGAGTGAGTTGGTTCAGAATATCCAGGGTGAAGGGAATATGTTTGGACAGGCAGGGAGCTGGGATGAGAATGCTACCCAGACGCTGAGTGATAAGGGTGGAAAAGATATTGAAAGTATCGTCTTTGGCAAAGATAGTACCAACTACTTGAATGGCGAGGATGTATTAGAGATAGATAACAAACTTCTTGGCACCTTCACCTTTACTAACGGCCAGAGTAAGTTAACCCAGAATATCAGCGGTGACGCAGAGATGTATGATCAGGCAGGAACCTGGGATGAGAATGCTACCCAGACGCTGAGTGATAAGGGTGGCAAGGAAATTAAAAGTATCGTCTTTGGAGAAGATAGTACCGAGTACTTAAACGGTAAGGATGTGTTAGAGCTAGATAACAAACTTCTTGGCACTTTTACCTTGAAGACCGGCCAGATTGAGTTGGTTCAGAATATCAAGGGAAAAGGCAAGATGTATGATCAGACAGGAATCTGGGATGAGAATGCTACCCAGACGCTGAGTGATAAGGGTGGCAAGGAAATTAAAAGTATCGTCTTTGGAGAAGATAGTACCGAGTACTTAAACGGTAAGGATGTATTAGAGATAGATAACAAACTTCTTGGCACTTTTACCTTTGATACCGGCCAGAGTAAGTTAGTCCAGAGTCTCAGCGGTAAAGGAGAGATGTATGGTCAGGCAGGGAGCTGGTGGGCAGGGAGCAGCCAAACGCTGAGCGCGACGAATGAAGAAAATATTAAAAGTATTAAGTTTGCTAAGGATGGAGCTGATTATTTAAATGAAAATGACGGCAGATTAGAAATAAACAGTCAGACTATAGGGGTATTTACTTTCTCTGACCCTCAGAGCCAATATTCTCAGGATTTGAGTGGGTCGGATATACTAGATGGGAAATCCGGTGTTTGGTCTGAAGGTAGTACCCAAACTATTTTTTCTACAAACGGAGAAAAGATTAATTCTGTTTCC
>CAZDME010000008.1:0-32686 GCA_964506785.1 uncultured bacterium
AAATTTACGGTCCTAAGTCGGGTATCGTCAGCCAGACTTTTTAGGATCTGGCGTACCCGTTTAATCCGCATCGGCTTGTCTCCCTTCCTTTCAACCATATGCCCATATGTTCATATCTACTAATATATGAAAAACCTTAGCTTGTCAAGTTTTTTTAATATGAAAGGGGCCGGTATTTTGAAGGCTTCTAAAATTCCCGCAGTTTAAGAAAACGGGATTTGGTCCTAAAACAAAGAATCGGCCTCACTTATATTTGGCCGAACATTCTAATTTCTATCCCCGATCTGAGCTTTACCCCGTTAGAAACCCTTATCTACCCTCAGGTAGGTCTGCCAAAAGCGTGGTGTTTATTTGCGGCGGATTATTTCTAACGGGGTTTACGAAAGCCCTGCTCTGCCATTGAGCTGCCTCAGCCGATCTTCTTTACTCTACGGTGACACTTTTAGCTAAATTCCTGGGCTGGTCGACATCACAGCCTCTCTTTACGGCAATGTAATAGGCTAAAAGCTGTAAGGGTAAAATGGCTAAAAGAGGTGTCAGCACCTCAATAGTTTCGGGGATATAAATGGTATAATCAACTTTTTTTTGGATGGCTTTATCACCTGCTGAACCGACGGCAATAACTAAACCGCCCCGGGCTTTTACCTCTTCAATATTTCCCAGAATTTTTTCATACCGCCTCCCCGGGAAAGCTAAAACAAAAACCGGCATATTTTCGTCAATAAGGGCAATCGGGCCGTGTTTCATTTCTGCCGCCGGATAGCCTTCGGCATGAATATAAGAAACCTCTTTTAATTTTAAAGCCCCTTCTAAGGCAATGGGGAAACCTTTGCCTCTGCCCAGATAGAGAGCATTATTCCTTTCATAGAGCCTCTCGCTTATTTGTTTAACCATCTCGGTATTTCCCAATATTTCCTTCATTTTATGCGGAATCTGGCGTAGATTCAAAATGAAGTCTTGAATCTTATCATGGGAAATGGTTTTCCTTATTCTTCCGAAATGAAAGGCAAGAAGATATAAAATCAATAGCTGACAGGTAAAGGCCTTGGTTGAAGCTACCCCAATCTCAGGGCCGGCGTGAGTATAGATAAGGCCGCTTGAAAACCGGGTAATAGAGCTACCGACTACATTACAGATAGAAACTACTTTGGCCATGAGGCGGCGAGCTTCGTTTATGGCCGCAATGGTATCCGCCGTTTCTCCGGATTGACTGATGCCGATAACTAAGGTATTTTCGTCAATTATGGGATTCCGGTAGCGGAATTCAGAGGCATATTCTACCTCCACCGGGATACGGCCGAGTTCTTCTATTATAAACTCTCCCACTAAAGCGGCGTGCCAGGAAGTTCCGCAGCCGGTAATAATTATACGGTTGATATTTTTAATCTCTTTTTCCGTTAGATTAAGCTCATCTAAAATTACCTCTCCGCTATCCGGGGAAATTCTTCCTCTTAAAGTCTCTTCAATCGCCCGCGGCTGTTCGTTTATTTCCTTGAGCATAAAATGAGGATATCCTGCCTTTTCGGCCATTTCCGCATTCCAATTTACCGTCGTCACTTTTTTCTCGGCCCTTTTGCCTTTATGGTCATATATCTCCACTCCCTGCCGGGTAAGAACAGCGATATCTCCGTCATTCAGATAAATAATCCGGCGAGTAGAAGAAAGGACTGCCGGAATATCAGAAGCAAGAAAATACTCTCCCTCGCCTAATCCAACTATCAATGGACTTTCCTTACGAGCGGCCACTAAAACATCAGGCTCCTGGCTGTAAAATACCCCCAGGGCATAGGAGCCTTTTATTCTACTCAGGGCTTTCTGGACGGCTTGATGTAAATGCATATTGGCTGGCAAAATCATCCGGTGGGATTCTAAGTATTTTTCAATTAGATGGGCAATTATTTCCGTATCCGTTTCTGACCTGAATTTATGCCCCTCTTTCTCTAATTCCTCTTTCAACGAAAGATAATTTTCGATAATTCCGTTGTGGACGACAACTAATTGTTCGTGACAATCGGTGTGAGGATGGGCATTTTCTTCAGTGGGCTTTCCGTGAGTAGCCCAACGGCTGTGCCCAATTCCCAGTTTACCTGGGAGAAGGCGGCCTCCTAAATTGGCCTCTAAATTGGCAATTTTTCCCACACTACGGATAAGCTTCAATTCCCCTTGTGACAAAACGGCAATACCTACCGAGTCATATCCCCGGTATTCTAATTTTTTTAAACCTTCAATTAATATAGGCAATGCTTCTTTTTCCCCGATATATCCTATTATCCCGCACATATCGCTCCCATAACTCTATTAAAATAAAATGGTGCCGAGAGACGGAATCGAACCGCCGACGCGCAGATTTTCAGTCTACCGCTCTACCGACTGAGCTATCTCGGCACCTTTTTTAAAACCTAAATTTTATTCTTACTTTAAAAACTTGTCAAGCAGTTTCTCTAAAAAATCACCCTCTCATTTTAAGCGATTCCCTTTAACAGTTTCCCCTCTGAGTGCTGGCAAAATTGCCTCTACCTCTTCCTTCCATTTCTTTTCTTGATCCAGCTTGAGGTATCTTTCTAAAAAATCAACTGCTTCTTTCTTTCTGCCTTTTTCCTGATAAATTTTTCCTAATTGATAGCAAACATCGCTATCCTCGGGATTAATCGACAAAATTCGTTTGAATTCTTTAATTGCCTTATTACTTTTCCCCTGGAGCTGGTAAACCTTTCCCCGTTGAAAGTGCTGGTCGACAGCCAGGACCTCGGCCATTCCTGCAGATTCAAAGATGGTTGGTTTGTTATGTAGGTCAGGCCGGAGTTCAACCAGCCGATAAATCAAGACGGTGAAGGTTAAAATAAAAGAAGAGATGACTACGGTTAGGATCCAGGAACTATATGTGGAAAGGTTAAAAGATATAAAAGCCACCCCGGCCAGGACCAGAGAAGAAAAAACTACGCCTCTTATATTTCTTCGAATTTTTCTCATCGCTCCCTACCTGAATCCGGTCAGCTACGTTAATCGTTCTTCTAATCTACTTCTTTTTAATTGTCTCCCAGATAAAAATAATAAACTTGCCCAAAATCCAGACAGCGAAAATAAAAAGAAAGACAATGACCATAAAACGCAGGGACCAAACCATGAGCATCAACAAAGGGAAAAGTAAAACACCTACCCCGGCAAGAATAGCCACACCAATAAGAAAGATAAGCCCGATTAGAAAAGCTCTCATTCCCTCTCCTTCTTTCTTTCGCAGAATTTAAAACAACATTTACACCGCTTACTTACCTAAACTAGGCATACCGGATTGAACGACAATCCGCAGGGCTTCCTCTTTGGTAAATCCGGCTTTCACCAGGGCAACATAATAATTTCTGGTAAAGGCGGCTAATTTCATCGCCGTTTCTTTCCTCGCCAGATAGGTAAGCATCACATCCATCATCTGTCCCACCATTTTACTCATTGCCGGGCCCATCTGCCGCATCCCCTGCATCGCCATCTGCATCTCTCTCTGCGTTTGTTCAGGAGTCTCTTCTACTGGCTGCGATTGCTGCTGGCTGTTCGATATCTCCGGGAAAAAGAAAAACAAAGCCATACATAAAAATAAACCGAAGCTAAGTATTTTTTTAAGCATTCATCCCCCTCCCTTCTTCGTTATCTTAAAAATGAACTGGCGGGAGCGACGAGACTCGAACTCGCGGCCTCCAGATTGACAATCTGGCGTTCTAACCAACTGAACTACGCCCCCTTATTAACAATCGGCAAATTATTAATTGCCAATGGATAATTATTAGCTATAAGCCGTTTACTATTTGCTAATCTGGTGGGCGAAGCAGGACTTGAACCTGCAACCTCCCGGATGTAAACCGGATGCTCCAGCCAATTGAGCTATTCGCCCATTTCCGCTTAAATATATCACACTAAAATACTAAAGTCAAGATAAGGCTTTCTCCGCTTTAGCTTGTTTTAATTCCTCAACCAGGCGATAAGGCGCTTTAAACTTACCCAATAAAGCCTTCCCCCGGGCCAAACCGTGGCAGTCTGAACCCCCGGTCATTAAAAGATTATATTTATAGGCTAAGCGTTCATAATGAAGGGTAATTTGAGGATCCTGAAGGCTATAATAAACCTCTATGCCGTCTAAACCATCCTGGATAAATTCGGGAATCCATTCATCGTGATTTAATATATAGGGATGGGCCAGAACCGCCAGACCTCCAGCTTCCTTAATTAACTTAACCGCCTCCCGGGGCGACAATCTGAATTTTGCTATATAAGCGGGTTTCCCGGCACCAATAAAGCGCTGAAAAACCTCTTTAACAGAACCGGCATATCCATAGGAAATCATCATCCGGGCAATATGCAGCCTTCCCACCGAACCAGGTCCGGAAAACTTCAATAAATCGTTAAAGTCTATTTTCATGCCGAGTTTATCTAATTTCTCTAGAATCATTCGGACACGCTCTAAACGCACCTCTTGCAATAATTTAAGTTCGGTTTGAAATTTGGCCTCTTTCCAATCGATAAAATAACCCAGAATATGAATTTCCGTTCCCCTCATCTCGCTGGTTAACTCTACCCCGGGAATAATCTCTATTCTATCCCGGGCCAGGCTGGCTGCTTCGCCTATGGCCTCGACAGCATCATGGTCGGTTATGGCAATTGCCGACAACTGCCCGGCTACAGCCTTGTTTATTACCTCTTCCGGAGTGAACGTTCCATCTGAGATATAAGTATGAATATGTAAATCGGCGTATTTCATTTTTTACCTCTAAAGCGGGATTTTCCTGTCTGCCCGGCAGGCAGGCCTGAGGTCTTGTTTATTCTATCCAGAATCCCGTTAACAAATTTCCCGGAATCTGCCGTGCTGTATTTCTTGGCAATTTCAATGGCTTCATTGATGCTAACTGCCGGCGGAATATCTTTTAAGTATAAAAGCTCATAAGCAGCAAAGCGTAAAATATTGCGGTCGATTGCATTTAACCGTTCGATCTTCCAGTGTTCGCTATATTTACAGATAAGAGGATCGATATCCTTTTGTTTATCGAGTGTCCCTTTGACTAACTCTTCTGTAAATTTCTTTGTCTCCGCCGGGATAATTTTCCCTCCCCAGAATTTTTTTGAATTCTTTCTAAACTTCTCCTTCGTCAAATCAATCTGGTAGAGAATTTGTAAAGCCAGTTCTCTGGCCTTTCTTCGACCGGACATAGTCTCTCCATTCTAAACCTCCCCCGTTAGAGATAGGCGCCCTTAAGCAACCGAAAATTACCCTTTATCGCCAAATAAAAGTTTTTATTCAGTAAGCATTTCGATTAAGCGCAAAAGCTCTTTTTATCTCTAAGGAAAGTTAGTTATTCTATCTGGCTATAAAGATTGACCATCTCAATGGCGGCTACAGCCGCTTTAAAACCCTTATTTCCTTCTTTCGTTCCGGCTCTTTCAATCGCCTGCTCAATCGTCTCGGCCGTAATCACCCCAAAAATAACCGGCAGGCCGGAATCTTGCGAGGTCCGGGCAATGCCTTTGGCAGCTTCACCGGCAATATATTCGGCATGACTGGTATCGCCGCGGATAACTGCGCCCAAACCCAGAAGCGCGTCAAATTTTTTCCCTTCAGCTATCTTTTTAGCCAGATAAGGGATTTCAAAACAACCGGGCACCCAAAAAACTTCTATTTCTTCTTCCCTGGCGCCATGTCTTTTTAAAGCGTCGACTGCCCCGTCAATCAGCCTTTGGGTAATAAACTCATTGAACCGGCTGGCGATAATCCCGTAGCGTTTGCCCCGGCTGACCAATTCACCTTCAACAATTTTCACCATTTTTCCTCCTTCCTTCTTTTTCAGAAAACAGATGTCGGAAAACAAAAGCTAGAAAATCTGTTTTCGGTCCTCTGTTTTCTGTCTTCTAGTCTATATTCAACAGGTGTCCTAATTTTTTTTTCTTGGTGGCCAGATAGCCTAAATTGTTCTTGTTTGGCTTTATCTCAATGGGAATACGCTCGGTTATTTTTAGCCCATACCCTTTAAGCCCAATAATTTTCCGGGGATTATTTGTCAGTAATTTTATTTTTTTCAGCCCCAAATCAGCTAAAATCTGGGCCCCCAGGCCATAGTCCCTCAGGTCAGCTTCAAAACCCAAATGGATATTGGCCTCGACCGTATCTAAACCCTGATCCTGGAGCTCATAGGCTTTAAGCTTCGGCAGAAGCCCAATCCCCCTTCCTTCCTGCTGCATATAAAGTAGAACTCCTGTTCCCACATCAGCAATTTTTTTTAATGACTGCCGCAGCTGTTCCCCGCAATCACAGCGTTTAGAATGTAACACATCCCCGGTGAAGCATTCCGAATGGACCCGGACTAAAACATCCTCCTGGCTATTTATCTTCCCGGCCACTAAAGCGATATGGAGTGACTCATCGAGAAGAGACTGATAGGTAATCATTTGAAAATTGCCAAATTCGGTCGGAAGTCCCGTGGAGGATACTTTTTTAACTAACTTTTCCCTTTGTCTTCGATATTCAATCAAATCGGCAATAGTGCAGATTTTCAACTTGTGCCTAAGCGCAAATTTCTTAAGCTGGGGAAACCTGGCCATGGTGCCGTCATCATTCATAATTTCACAAATTACTCCAGCCGGATATAACCCGGAAAGAACGGCTAAATCCACGGCTGCTTCAGTATGTCCAGCTCGCCTGAGCACCCCGCCTTCTTTACTTCTTAAAGGGAAAACATGGCCGGGAGAATAAAAATCCTCTTTGCGTGATTGTAGATTTAGAACCTTCTTAACCGTCAGGGCCCGGTCATGAGCGGAGATACCCGTAGTCGTCCCTTTTTTAGCGTCGATAGATGCGGCAAAATCGGTTTCCCGGGGATTAATTTGATGGCCACTCATTGGGTTGAGTCCCAGCTCGTCTAGCCTTTTGCCGGCTATGGCTAAACAAACCAGCCCCCGCCCATACTTAGCCATAAAATTAATCGCCTCAGGGCTTACTTTTTCAGCGGCTAAACAGAGGTCGCCTTCATTCTCGCGGTTCTTATCATCAACAACAATAATCATCTTTCCCTTTTTATAATCAGAAATTGCCTCAAGGATAGGCTGTCTATTCATTGGAAATCACCTCTTCATTCGGTTCAAATGTTTTTGAACATACTTACCCAAATAATCCAGCTCCAGATTAAGCTCATCGCCAACTTTTTTCCTCCCCAGAGTGGTCTCTTTCAGCGTATAGGGGACAAGGGCCACTTTAAAAAAACCGGCTTTTATTTCGGCAACAGTTAAACTTACCCCTTCTAAAGCAATAGACCCCCGGGGAACAATCTGTTTTAACAATTCTAAATTTGTTTCGAGCCATAAATGAACTTCCTTGCTTAATTTTTGTTTTTTAATGATTCTGGCTATTCCGTCAATATGCCCCGAAACCAGATGCCCTCCTAATCGCCCATCCAGTTTTACCGCTCTTTCTAAATTCACCTTATCTCCGCACTTCACCTTTCCTAAATTAGTTTTCTTTAAAGTCTCCTTGACTGCCTCAACCGTAAAATTACTTGAATTACACCTTACCAAAGTCAAGCAAACTCCGTTTATGGCAATACTATCCTTCACTCTTAAATCAGCTAAAATCTTATCAGCCGTCACTTCAATCACTCTAAGGCCAAATTGAGAAGAAATCCTTTTTACTCCACCTAATTCCTCGATTATTCCCGTAAACATTCTTTCCTCAAATCAAAAGGGCCAAGGCTATTTTTGCAAGGAACCATTTTTTACTATGGAATTAATAAAGTCCTTATTAAGTTCCCGGCATTCGTTTTCTTTAACCCCTAAACAGACTTCTATTCCCGCCTCTTGAAGAGCCTTAATCCCTCGGCCAGAATTTATTTGATTAGGGTCTATCATCCCAATGACTGTTTTTTGTATGCCGGCTTTAATAATTTCCGGCACACAGGGCGGTGTTCTGCCGTAATGGACACACGGTTCAAGGTTGACAAAAAGAGTTGCTCCCCGAGAATTTTTCCCGGCCTTCTTTAAAGCAGCGATTTCCGCATGTTCTCCGCCCAGATAGGCATGGTATCCTCTACCGACAATCCTTCCGTTCTTAACAAGCACTGCACCTACTAAAGGATTAGGGCTAACCCGGCCCCTTCCCCGGCGAGCCAGTTCTATCGCTAATTGCATATATTTATCGTTATTGGTCATAATTCCATTACCAATTGGGCAAAGGCGGATTTTAAAACCGCCAAAAATTCTTTTTGAGTCTTTTTTTTGCTTCGCCCAAGGCAAAAATAAAAATCCCGAAGATTTCTCTTCGGGGAAAAACTATCAAAGCTATTAAAATCTTCTCCCTTCTGGACTTTCACCCCGTTAGAAATCACCTTTAACGGTTACCGCCGGCAACCTATTTCTAACGGGGTTAACCATCGGCCCTGGATTCACACCAGGTCCATCCGCTCAAAGCTTCTAGCGGAGTTGCGGGCTTTCCTACTCTTACAGGACTACCGCCGGTCGGGAATTCCACCCTGCCCCGAAGATTTCCGCTTTATTCTAACACAAAAAAAAGAACTGTCAACTATTTTCTGCCGCTCGCCTGGATTCTGCCGCTTACGGCTTATTTCTTTTCAATTTCTTTATTAACTGCTTGATTCCCTTGGTTCTCTTTTTAGTCAATCTTCTGTTTATCGAGAACTCAAATTTTATGATATCTCCTTCTTTGGCCTCTTTTGGCAAATACTTCTCTGGGAAATTTATCTCCTGACCTTTTCTATCAAGTAAAACCGCCAGATTCTCTTCGAACCGGTCTATAACTAAATTAATTTTCCCCTTCATAATCTAATTACCATTCCCATCCTCGAAAGGATTATCTGAAGGCCCCAAAACATCAGAATCAAACCAGCAAAAATTTTCAAAACTTTTAAAAACTTTGTTTTTGGGATTTTCTGCGGGATGAATCCAGAGAACGCTCCTAGAACAAGCATGGGAGAAATAGTTGTTCCCAAGCCAAAGGCTAAAGTTAGAAGGACGCTTGAAATTAAATTAGTTGCCTTAATGAAAATATAGGCAAAAACAGCCATCAAAGGCCCGCAAGGGATAATCCCCATCAAAAGCCCCAGGATGAAAACCGTCTTCAGGTTATGCCTGGTCAATAATTTCCCTAATCCCGGACAAATATTTAATCTATGCTTTCCTAAAATTAGCAAAAAACCGATAAGGAAAATAAATAACCCGAAAAAAATCTGGAGTTCAAAATTAAACTGGCTTTCCAGGAAGCTATCCAGGTATATTTGTTTGCCTAAACCGAGGAGTAAACCGAATAAAATACAAATGGTAATTCTTCCCGCCGAAAAAATTAAAGTAGCCTGGAGTCCCTTTTTCCAATTTCCCGCAGTCCCTAAAACGAAGGGAAGGAGAATCGGCGCGCAAACCAACAGACAGGTGCTTGAACCGACAAAAATTCCGCCTAAAAAAAGTTCTAAAAAATTTTTATTCATCTCTTTTTTTCATGAAAAACCTGGGCGGTAAAAATATACACCTCGGCATTTTCCCGCCAGGCCCCTCGAGGAAGTCCGGCTTTTTCACAAATTCTTTCTAAAAATTCGGCCCGGTCCCAGCCGTATTCGGCGGCTACTTGAGGGAGAAGCAATCCAGAATAAATACCCCGGCGGATTACCAGTCCGTGTTTGCCTACTTCAATTCTATTTACATCGGCAATTTTTTCCAAAGGGGACAAAACAGAAATTTCGATTTCAATATCCGGAAGTTCCTCCTTAGTCACCGGGGGAAAACGGTGATCTTTAAGGGCGGCTGACAGGGCTGCCTGAGAAACAGCCTGATAAAGAGGCAAAACTGCCTCGGGGAAACCGATGCATCCGCGCAACCTTCCGCTTTTATTTAAAGTGACAAACGCCCCGCCCAACTTTTTAAGACCGTCACTTTTTACCTGAAACTCAGGGATATTCTCTCCTTCTAAAGCATTTTCAATAGATGCCCGGGCAATTTCTAAAAGAAGCCGTTGTTCTTCCTTATCTAAATCTGACAATTTTCCTTCCTCCTTTCTTACTTTCTCTGTTTTTTCTTCCCGGTAAAAAGCAATAGCGCTATAACCAACAACCCGTTCCTTATCTCTTAACCAAGGAGGGGCAGTATCTCCGGAATTGGCGTATTTTAAAATTCTCACCTTATCGGCTCCCAGCTCCTTGGCCACTTCCATAATTGTAAGTACACATCCGGCGCCGCACCATTCACATTGGCCTCTCTCAATGCTGTTATATAACCCCTGGATATCAAATCTCTTGATAAAACCGAGGCTTTTCTTATCAATAGCCGCGGCCTCTTCATAATTATGGTAATGGGACATATCCGAGCTGGCAATAAGAATAAAAGATTCCTCGGGCAGATTATTCAATATCGCCTCTTTTAAAATCTCAACCATATCCCATTTATAACTTCCCATCAGAATCGGCACAATGGTAAACCCCGTTAGGGAATCCCCTTTTTCCCCGGCGCTAACTTTACTTGTGCTTTGTGGCCCCGACCAATTAATATTTTTTTCTAACGGGGTAAATTCATTTCCCCAAATTTTCTGCA
Organism: uncultured bacterium; assembly: GCA_964506785.1. Classification (GTDB taxonomy): domain Bacteria; phylum CAZDME01; class JAYEMH01; order JAYEMH01; family JAYEMH01; genus CAZDME01. The sequence goes on from CAZDME010000008.1 coordinate 10,561, forward strand.
AAAAAGGAAGTTGAACTTCAAGTGAGTGTTCACCGTAATGGGCTAAGGGGTGAGTTCTTATTTTATCGGAAAAATCCAAAAATCTCTGAGCTAATACTTCGTTAATCGGCACCTGGCCCAAAGGCGTTTCATACATTCCCCGGGGAAGAATTGAAATGTAATTATAACGAAACTGGTGGCTGGGGCCGATTAGAATTACGGTTTTTTTTGGCTTATTCTCAATTGCCTTGTAGGCATAGGCGGCTACCGCTCCAGAAAAAGTGTATCCGGCATGAGGAACGATTAAAGCAAGCACTTCTCCCTGAAGTTTTAAATCCGGTGCTTTACCTAAATAACTTTCCACTTCATTAGAAAGCTTCGCTTCTTCATCGGAATAGAATTGCCCAGCTACGGCCGGCTTCCTTATACGCATCTCCTGGGCGCCGGCAGACACTAATATAAAAAAAACTAAAATTAAAACGCTAATTGAAGTGATTAAGTCCTTCATTTTTCATCTCTAATGGGGCCAAATTCCCGGGATGGCTTCCCCGCAAAACTTGCAAGCACCTTCTTTTATGTTATTCCGCACAATCAGGTAACCTTTCCGTTCAATAAGCAGCTTGCCGCACTTCGGGCAATAGGTGTTTTCCGCGGGATGTCCGGGAACATTGCCGATATAGACATAATGCAATCCAACTTCCTTGGCAATCCGGTATGCCTTTTCTAAAGTTTTTACCGGCGTCGGAGGCAAATTTCTTATTTTATATTCCGGGTGGAAACGGGAAAAATGAAGGGGAACATCCTTGCCTAAATTATCCTTAATCCAGATGCACATCTTTCTGATTTGCTCTGGCTCGTCATTAAGAGTGGGGATAACTAAATTGGTTATTTCAATCCAGACCCCTTCGCTTTTTAGTATTTTTAGTGTTTCCAAAACTGGCTGAAGTTCAGCCGAACAGGCTTTTTGATAGAAATCTTTAGAGAATCCTTTTAAATCGACATTTCCTCCGTCTAAATACGGCGCAAGCCCCTTAAGCGGTTCAGGATTGATATATCCGCAGGAATGAAAAAGATTGAGTATTTTTTCTTTCCTGGCGGCTTTGGCTATGTCGAGCATATATTCATAGAAGCTGGTTGGCTCGGTATAAGTATAAGCAATTGAAGGACATTTTTTTCTTTTAGCCGCTGCCACCACTTCTTCCGGGGGTAAATTATAGTTATAGGTGTGTTCAGGAGTAGTTTGGGAAATAGTCCAATTCTGGCAAAATTTACATTTTAAATTACATCCGGCGCTGGCTATAGAAAAAACCGAACTTCCGGGGAGGACATGAAAGAGCGGCTTCTTTTCTACCGGATCGATATGCCAGGTGCAAGGATAGCCATAGGTTAAGGTAAAAAGCTTTCCTCCCTTATTGATTCTTACCCTGCACCCCCCCCTTTGCCCTTCGGAAATTAGACAGCGCCGGGGACAAAGAAGGCATTTGACCATTTCATTATCTAATTTTTTATAAAAAGAGGCCTCTTTCAATTTAAAGAGGCCATAAAAAGATTCTTTTAAACCCTTAGCCAATACCCCTTCTGAGAAAAAAAGAAGTAAAGATAAGGAAATGATAAATAACCCGACTTTTTCTCTTCTCGTCATTCTGCTTTGCCGAGTCTAAATACATCTTTGTTTAAAATTTTTCTCTGTCCTTTTGATATTGGATTTTGCCTATGCTGAAGGAACAGCTTCTGAAGTCAAACTCGGTTCGGGCTTGCCTTGGGTAAGTTTAACTGAAACGATTTTGGAAATACCGGCTTCTTCCATAGTTATGCCGTAGATAATATCGCTGGAGGCAATCGTCTCTTTATTGTGAGTAATGACGATAAACTGGGTTTTGTTAGCAAAATCTTTTAGGAGAGAGCCAAAACGGTGAACATTGGCCTCGTCCAAAGCGGCGTCAATTTCATCTAAAAGACAGAAAGGACTGGGTTTAACTTTAAAAAGGGCAAAAAGTAAGGCAACGGTGGTTAAAGCTTTTTCCCCCCCGGAAAATAAACTTATATTCTGTAATTTCTTCCCGGCCGGACTGGCGACTATTTCAATACCGGAAGTAAGAATATCCCCTTCATCTTGAAGGATTAGTCTGGCATCCCCGCCGCCAAAAAGAATCCGGAAAATTTCAGAAAAATACCTTTGAATTTGAGAAAATGTTTCCATAAAAAGGGCTCGGGTAGTTTGATTAATCTCTTGAATCGCCTTAAGTAAAGATTCCTTGCTTTTTTTCAAATCTTCACTTTGGCTTTTAAGAAAATGAGAGCGCTCTTCCAGTTCTTTATGTTCGTCAATAGCTACCAGATTAACCGGTCCCATAGATTGCAACCGCTCTTTTAAAAAGTCAACCCGGGATTTCAGTTCGTCTATATTCTCTACAGATTCCTCTGTCTTCTCTTCAGGCAAAGAAAATCCATAGGTATCTCTAAATCTCTCAACTAAATTTTTAGCTTCGGCTTCAATGGTGGCTATGTCCACATCTAAACTGTGGCTTTCCTCCCGGGACAATCCTTCTTCTTTCACTAAAGCCTTATAGAAAGCTTCGTTCTCATTTAAAATGTTTACTAATTTTCCCTTTTCCCCGCGAAACCCTATAATCTCTTTATCCAATTCTTCCGTTTCTTTAAGCTGTAAATCTATTTTTCCCTTTAAATTTTTTATATTCTTTTTCAGAGCCTCTTTTCGTTCTTTGCGCTTTTCTAAATCCTCTTCCCAGCGGCTTATCGAGCTAACGCTTTCTTCACTTGTTCCTTCAAGATGGCTGGTCATAAAAAAGAAAGAGGTTTCTTTCTCTTTTATAATTTTTAATTCGGCCTTTAAATTTACTATGTTCCCCCGGATAGATTCCAGCTCGCTTTTTTTCCCCTCATATTCCAATTCTTTATTTCTAAGCTGAGATTCTACCTTCTTTATCGACTCCTCTTTTATCTCAAGTTCGCCAAGCAGCTTATCCTTCTCGCCTTCCAACCTTTGGGAAATTTCTTCTTTTCGTTCTTTCTCTTCGTCCTCTATTGCTTTTAAATTCCGCTTTAAAGAGCCAAGTTCGTTTTCTATTTTTTTAAGCTCGTTTTCCCGAGAAATAATCTTTAATATCTCCGGCGGGCTTCCCCCGGAAACAAAACCAGGAATTTTAATTAGTTCGCCCGTTAGGGCAACTATCTGCCAGGGTGAAGTTAAAAGGGTAGAGATTTCCTCCGCTGAATCAAAATCTTCCACCACCAAAACCCGGCCTAAAAGGTAATTGAAAAGAGGTCGGTGTTTGGTTTGGCAATCAATTAAATCTGAGGCTTTTCCGGTAACTTTTGGGTTCGCTGAAATCGAATCTGGAATTTTTATTTCAGTCTTTTCTGAGAGCTGCTCGAGAACGATAAATTCACCTCTCCCCATTTTTTCCTTTTTTATAATCCCCAGACCTCTTTTAGCTGATGAAAAGTCTTCAACCACTAAGGTTGAAAGATAAACGGATAAAGCTGCTTCAATAGCCAGACGATACTCCGGCCTAACCTTGAAAATTTGCCCAACTTTTCCCTGCGTTTTATGAAAATAATCTTCAAGCCTTTCGGAGCCTTTTAACCTTTTAAGTTCTTCTTCTTTCAACTTAAGAGAGCTGGAAACTTCGGTTTTCCGGGCATAAATATTTAAGAATGAATCCTCTAAATCTTTATTAAGCCGGGCAGCTAAAAGCCCCAGCTTGTTTTTAATCTGACTGGAAGCCCTTACTAAATCAAAGATTTCCAATTTCATTTCTGAAAGTTCTTCTTTGAGTCCTTCGCCTTCTTTGGACTTTTGAGAAGCTTCCTCTTCCAGCAAGGATAAATCCTTTTCCTTTTCTTTCTCTTCGAGGGCTAAATCTTTTAGCTTCTCATTAGCGTCTGCTAATTCCTGGCCTCTTTCTTTCTCCTTCTGGCTTAAGAATTCTAATTGCACCACTTTATTCTCTTCATCTTCCTTTATTTCATTTAAATAGCATTCGGAATCCTGAATTTTCTCTCTGAGGCCTTCCACCTCTTTCTTTTTAACTATATTTTGCGTTTCCTTTTTATTTAAATGGATATCTATTTCCGCTAAAGCCGGTCTTAATTTTTCGAGTTTTGCTTCTATCTGGCCAATTTTTTTTGCCAATTCCGCTTTTTTCTCCTGTACCTGAATATTCTCTTTATCTTTTTTCTTCAAAATAGATTCTAATTCGCGCCAGCGATTCTTGCCCAGCCTAATTTCTAAATCATCCAGTTCTTCTTTATATTTCTTATACCGCCGGGCCTTTTGAAAATGCCGGCTGATTGAATTAAGCTGCCGGTCAACTTCAGCAATAATATCGCCCAAACGGACAAGATTTTGTTCCGTTCTTTCCAATTTACGCAGCGATTCTTCTTTCTTCACTTTATATTTCATAATCCCGGCTGCTTCTTCAAAAAGTATCCGCCTTTCCTCCGGAGAAGAACTAAGGATTAAATCCATCTTCTCTTGATCAATCAAAGAATAGGCCTTTTTGCCCAAACCCGTATCCATAAAAAGTTCCTCAATATCTTTCAACCGGCAAAGGTTTTTATTTATATAATACTCACTTTCACCGGAGCGAAAGAGCCTTCGTCCGACGCTTAATTCGCTAAATTGAATCGGGAAAATACCCTGGCTGTTATCCAGGGTTAAGAAAGCCTCGGCTAAACCGAGAGGCTTCCGATTCTCGGTGCCAGAGAAGATTATATCTTCCATCTGGTTGCCTCTAAGCATTCGCGGGCTCTGTTCGCCTAAAATCCAACGGATGGCATCAGCGATATTAGTCTTACCGCTGCCATTAGGTCCAACAATAGCGGTAATACCCGGTTCAAAAATAATTTTGACCTTCTCGGGAAAAGACTTAAAGCCAAAAATTTCCAGTTTTCTAAAATACATCCCTAAACCTCAATTTGTTGAGTCACACCAGGCTTTCGACACTATATATGGTATATAATCCGGGGGGAGGTGTCAAGAAAAATTTCTCAGCGAAACAAAAAGTTGTTATTTTAAGCGAAGGGATACCCGTGAAGATCTATCTAAAATAAAAAGCAGCGCACTGGAAAGTAAAACCAGGCCCAGGCTGATAAGCTGAGATAAAGTAAGTGAGAAAAAATAGAAATTGGCTTCATAGAAGCGGAATTTTTCGATAAAAAACCGGAACAGGCCGTAAAGAAAAATGAAAAACCAAAAAAGCATTCCATCTTTTTTTACCGCATATTTTTTAAATCTTTTATCATCTCTCAAAATGATTAGTCCGACAAAAATAAAAAGGCAAAATAACGAAGAGTAGGCTTGAGTGGGAATAACCGGCAGACTAAATTGGCTGCCAGGCTCTATTAATCCACGGGATATTTGTTCAAGGCATACCGGGGAATTTTCTTTACAGGGAAAGATAAGGCCGAATTTTTCCGAAATTCGGCCAAAACAACAGCCATTTAAAAAACAGCCAATCCGCCCGATGGCTAAACCTAAACTGACGCTTGGCGCCGTCAAATCGGCAAATTTCCAAACGGATATTTTGTTTTTTAAAAGAAAAATAACCGCGGTCAGGCTGGCAAAGATAAACCCCCCGTAAAAAATTAAGCCCCCCTGCCAGATTTTTAGAATCTCCCCGGGGTGGCTAAAGTAATAGTCCCCGTAAATAAGAACATAAAAAATCCGTGCCCCCAGAAGGCCTGACAATAAAATACAGATGCTGGCATCAATAATTTTATCTGGATTAATCCCCTTTCTGGCAGCATTTTGCCAAGCCATATAAGTAGAAATAAAAAAAGCCAGGGCAACCATCACTCCATAAGAATAGATTGTCACGGGACCCAGACGAAATATTATCCGGTGCATTATCGTTTTACCTTAGTCTTCCCCTTATCGATAGACTCTACTATCTTATCCCTTTTTCCCTCTTCGACATTAACAAAACATAGACGCAGATAGTAGCTGTGAGTAGGGCTTTTTTCCGCTTTTACCAAACGGGCAAAAAGGCAAATAGGCTCTTGTTCCGGCAGTTTAATTTCAAGTTTTAATAGATTGTTACAGAGAAGCATCTCTTCTTTTAATTCGGAAACCTCTAGAAGCATTCCTCCTCCGCTTATATTCCGGCAGAGGCCTAAATAAGACAACTCTACCTCTATATCCTTTAGAACCTTAGGGATAACCGTATATTGAACCGGGAATAAAACATTAACTCTAGAATACTTTCTTCTTTCATGCTTTTTCCAGGGTTTCGCTCTGAATACCATTTTACTACCCTCCCTTAATTTACTCTACCCCGACCCAGACTCAACCTCTGCGAAGCCGATAACCAGAGTATCCCGGCGAAATAGAGTGGCGTGCTCGGAGGGGGTCGAACCCTCAATCTTCGGCTCCGGAGGCCAACGCTCTATCCATTGAGCCACGAGCACATCCAGTAAGATTTCTCACAGCATCAAACCCTTGTACCGAATATTCATTAGTCTATGGATGTTTATTTCCCCAGATCAGTTTTTATCCGCAGGAGATGCATAATATCCCGGCGGGTAATAATTCCCGCTAACCCATCCCCGTCAAGCACTGCCATACGCCCAATTCCTTCTTTGACCATCTGGTCTAAAACTTCTACTGCTTCCTCTTCGGGATGAACAGAAATTTGCGCTAACTCACGGTGCATTATTTCCCGAACCTCTACCTGAGACCAGCGTTCCGCCGGGACCTCTTTAACATCCTGTAAAGTTACCAAACCTAAAAAATGATTGTTTGAATCAACTACGGGAAAACTTTTAAAATGGTATTTTAGAAAAAATCTATCAACAAGTTGGGATAAAGACAAAGCAGCCGATACGGAAACAACCGGTTTCCGCATCATTTCTTGGACCTTGATTCCTTTAAGGATATCTTTAATCACCACCTGACGGTAACCGCTCTCCGCTGCCTGCTGCAAGAAAAATCCAATCAAAACTAACCAGAGTCCCTGTAAAGTATTTCTAAAAATAAAGGCATTCCAGAAACCGACAATAATTAAAAAAGCAGCAAATCCTTTGCCAATCCGGCTGGTTATTAAAGTCGCCAATTTTAAATTATTTTTTTTCTGCCAGATAGCCGCCCTGAGAAGCCTGCCGCCGTCAAGAGGAAAACCAGGGATAAGATTAAAAAAAAGTAACATACCGTTAATAACGGCCAGATACTGAACGATGGCTCTGGCTTCAAGTGGGCCGTTCCTGGCTTTAAGGAAAAATGTGAGCCAGGCAAAGAAAATTAAAAGTGCCAGGCTGCAAAGAGGGCCGGCCCCGGCCATCATAAATTCCACCCTGGGATTTTTCGGCTCTTCAGCCAGCTGGGCTACCCCGCCAAAAAGAAAAAGAGTAATCTTTTTCATCGGCACGCCATTTTTTATCCCTACCAGCGAATGGCTCAATTCGTGGAGCAGCACGGAAAGAAAAAGAAGGAAGGAAGAAAGAAACCCCATTAGCCAATAAGAGAACCTGCTTAAACCAGGATAAAAAGAGGGAAAATAAAATTTGGAGAGACTTAAAGTAACCACGACAAAAATTATAAACCAGGTATGGTGAACCTCAATGCTGATGCCAAAAACCTTTCCTAATTTTAGACCGCCATCCATTTTCCCGTCAGTCCTTTGGAGATTTTAAATCAGCAATAACTCTTTCTCTGATAGTAGCCACAATTTTTTCCCTGTCTTCCTGAGAACTAAACCCGGCGGCCAAACTATGGCCTCCGCCTTGAAATAAACGGGCTATTTCGCCGACATTAACCCTTCCGGTTGAACGCAGGCCTACTCTGAAAGTGCCCTCGGTTATCTCTTTTAAAAATACCGCCGCTTCCACATCTTTAACCGCCCGCAAAAAATCGATATAATTTTCTGTCTCGTGATATTCTATCTTAATTTTATCGAAATCCTTTCGAGTCAAATAGGAGGAAATAACTTTGCTCTTTTCGTCAAATTCCAGGCGGTCAATAACCAGAGAAAAGAGTTTCACGCTATTTAACGTCTGATTTTCAAAAATTTTTCTGAAAATCTGATATGGGTCAAGGCCGTAAGTAAGAAGTTCCTTGGCAATCTGAAGAATCTGGGGGGTGGTATTGCTGTATTGAAATCTGCCGGTATCGGTAATAACCCCCACGTATAAACAAAGAGCGATAGAATAATCCAGGTCTATTCTCAGCCGATTAGCTAACTGAAAAATTAAAGCGCAAACAGCCGCACTTTCCGGATTGACCACATTGATATCGCCAAAATTATCATTATCGGGATGATGGTCAATATTTACGAAAATACTGGCTTTATCAACTAAATTCTGTGTCACTCCCAGACGGCTTTGAGAGCCGCATTCTAAAGCAACAAAGACAAAAGGCGTCTGCAGATTAACCTTGGATTTCAGGCGGTTCACTCCGGGAAGAAAATCGTATTTAGAAGGTACCGCCGCCGGGTCAATAGCCACTTCCACTTTCTTTCCCATTTTCTCCAGGATTAAACGCAAAGCCAGTACTGAGCCTAAAGCGTCGCCATCCGGGTTCTCATGCGCCGCCAGAATAAAATTTCTATTTTTTTTGATACACTCGATTAATCTTTCCCAATCTTTAGCCAAACTGTTCTCCTCCCTTCAATTAATCTGCCGGATAAGCCTTTCAATTGTCTTTTCCTTGCCCAGCGCCGGCATAAATTCAATTAATTCCAACCCCTGAGACCGGCCGGTTAAAGCCAGCCGTAGCGGCTGATAGAACCTTTTCCCTTTGATTTCTATCTCTTCTTGAAGACGAATAAAGACCGACTTAATATTATCGGTGGTAAATTCGGATAATTCAGCTAATTTCTCCCTGAGCTTTTTGAAAATGAGCTGGCTATCGTCATTTTCAACCAATCTTTTCTCTTCGCCTTCAAGCTTTACCTCAACTAAGAAGTCTCTGAGATATCCAGGAATTTCGGAAAGCATTTTAATATAGGCCCGGAGAACCTCAATGATTTTCTTAAGGGGCTCTTTCCCTATTTTCAAGCCAGCTTGGTCTATAAAAGGTTTGGACAATTGATAGAGTCGGTTTAAATGAGCCTGCCGTATATGCCAGTTGCTTACCCAATTTAACTTTGCCAAATCAAAAATAGACGCCGATTTAGTCAATCTCTCGAGTGAAAAAGACTCAAGCAATTCATCAACGCTTAACAACTCCTTTTCTTCGGGATGTGACCAGCCTAAAAGGGCCAAATAATTTACTAAAGCCTCGGGTAAATATCCGCTCTGGCGGAAATGATTTATAGCCGTTGCTCCGTGCCTTTTACTTAAACGGCCTCCGTCGGGCCCTAAAGTCATAGACATATGGGCAAACCCGGGCAGAGGAAAATCTAAAGCCTCAAAGAGTAAAATATGCCGGGGCGTATTGGATAAATGGTCTTCCCCGCGGATAACGTGGCTTATCTTCATAAGAGCATCATCAACCACTACGGCAAAATTAAAAGTGGCCCGGCCGTCTGATTTAAGAATAATAAAATCACCAATGCTCTCTGTATCGAAAACGACCTCGCCTCGGACAATATCATGAATTTTAATTGTTCTTTTGGGAACCTTAAAACGTAAAGCCGGCTTCCGCCCCTCTTTTAAAAAGTCCTTTCTTTCTTCAAACGTTAATTTCCGGCAGCGATTATCATAGCGGGGAGTTTCGCCTTTAGCTAAAGCTTCTTTTCTCCGGGCTTCCAGCTCTTCAGCCCTACAGAAACACTGATAGGCTTTCCCTTGACGAAGTAATTCTTCTGCATGCCTTTGATAAATATTCCCTCTTTCTGATTGCCGATAAGGGCCGAACTTTCCACCCGCATCAGGACCTTCATCCCATTTAAGCCCCAACCAGCTCAGGTCTTCCAGAATACTTCTTTCTGATTCTGGACTGGAACGAACTAAATCGGTATCTTCGATACGCAGAATAAATTTCCCTTTATACCTACGGGCAAAGAGCCAATTAAAAAGGGCTGTTCTGGTGTTTCCTATATGAAGCAATCCGGTTGGACTAGGGGCAAAACGAACGCGAATAGCATCTCTCATAATTGATGAAAAACCCGAATGTGAGCCAATTATTCACCGATACCTCCACCTGCACGCTGGTGGCTTTACGCCGGGAAATTTCGAAAATTCAATTTCGCTGCAGGGGAAAAATTTCTCTGATTCGATACCTAAATTTCCAAAAAAGCAACGAGGCAGAAAACATCTTAATGATATACCCGGGGATAAAAGGAAAAACGCCTAAAGAAACTGCCTTTGAGAAATTTATTTTAGTTAAAAACATCAACTGGATTATTCCTAAAAGGTATAAAGCCAGACTGCCAAGAAAAACACTGAAGACTACCCAGGCAAACCCCAGGCGGTTAGAAAGTTTATCCAGAGGGATTAACTCGATAAGCCGGCCAATAATCCAGGTACAAGCGATAAAACCTAAAAGATATCCGCCGGTAGGGCCGGCTAAATAAAGCAAGCCTCCTCCCCCGGCAAAAACCGCTAAGCCTCCTAGGCCCAAAATAAGATAACCGATTTGACTAACAGCGCTCCATCTCCTGCCTAAAAAAAGCCCAGCCAAAAATACAAAAAAAGTCTGGGCGGTAATCGGTACCGGAGTAAAAGGCAGAGAGAAACGAATATAGGCCCCGAGAATAGTCAAAATTGTAAAGGCGGCCGTGCCGATAATAATACAGACAGTTTTGTCGGCAATCAGCTCTCTCTGCAGATTTCCTATCTTTGTTTCAACAGCCATCTCTTACCATTTATCCCGCTCGCCCCGTGCAAAAAGGACTCGCCACCCCCGCTTTTAACAGGGATTTTTGAGAGAACCTTTCTCTTTTTCCTTAATCAGCTTATATTCAATACTGTCAATTAAGGCTTCACAGCTGGCTTCGATAATATTTTCGGAAACACCCACTGTGGACCAAAAAACCTCCTGGTCAGTCGATTCAATCAATACTCTAACCTTAGCAGCTGTTCCTGCCTTGGCGTCCAAAACTCTAACTTTAAAATCAGTCAGATGCATCCCTTCTAAACTGGGGAAAAATTTCTCCAAAGCCTTCCGCAAAGCGCTATCCAGGGCATTTACCGGCCCATCACCTTGAGCCTTAGTTATCTCTTTTTTCCCCTTAACCCTCAATGTGATTGTTGCTTCAGAAAGCAGCCCTCCGCCCTGATTGACTACTTTGACCTCAAAACCCTCCAGTTTAAAAAAAGGCTGATACTTTCCCATGGCTTTTTTGAGCAATAATTCAAGCGAAGCCTCAGCCGCCTCAAACTGATAACCTTGATATTCTAAGTTTTTTACCCTGTCTAAAATCTCCTGGGTCTCTGGTGTTTCTTTAGTCAAATCTAAATTTAACTCTCTGGCTTTGACAAGGATATTGCTCTTTCCGGAAAGTTCGGAAACTAAAATTCTGCGGCGATTACCCACTAAACCGGGGTTGATATGTTCAAAAGAACGCGGATTTTTTTTTACCGCATCTACATGCGTCCCTCCCTTATGAGCAAAGGCGCTGTCACCCACATAAGGTTGATTCTCTACAGGGATAAGATTGGCTACCTCGTTGACAAAACGGGAAACTTCCCGGAGGTGCCGCAATTTTTCATCGTTCAGGCAGTCAACACCTAACTTCAACTTTAAATTGGGAATAATCACACAGAGATCGGCATTCCCGCAGCGCTCTCCACAGCCATTAATTGTTCCCTGTACCTGAGTTACTCCTGCCTCGACGGCTGCCAGGCTGTTGGCTATGGCCATACCGTTATCATTATGAACGTGAATACCTAAAGGGACTTTAGTCATCTTCTTCACTCTGCTGACAATCCTTCGAATCTCCCCCGCTAAACTGCCGCCGTTAGTATCACAGAGAACCAGCCAATCAGCTCCGGCAGCCTCAGCCTTTTTTAAAGAACTTAGGGCATATTCTTCATTGTCTTTGTATCCGTCAAAAAAATGTTCGGCATCATAAATAACCTCACGGCCATTCTTCTTTAAAAAAGCGATAGAATCATAAATCATCGAAAGATTTTCTTCTAAAGTAGTCTTAATCACCTCTTTAACATGTAAAATCCAACTCTTCCCAAAAATGGCAACCGCCGGGGTCTCTGCCTCCAGGGCTTTTTTTAAATTCCTGTCTTTTTCAGAAGTAATATTCGTCCTTCGGGTGCTGGTAAAAGCAACCAGCTTAGTATTTTCAAAAGATAACTTCTTGGCTTCCTTGAAAAAATCAATATCCTTGAGGTTGGAACCGGGCCAGCCTCCTTCGACGTAGTCAATCCCGAACTCGTCGAGTTTTTTCAGAATTCGAAGTTTATCCTTGACCGAAAAGGAAATTCCTTCGCTCTGGGCCCCATCGCGAAGAGTAGTGTCGTAAAGTTTAACTTTATTCATCTCTCTATTTTCCTAAATTGAATTTTCGATGTATTGACTGAACTGCCTTTTTTAACTCCCTTTCCCTGATTACACAAGAAATCTTTATTTCTGAAGTGCTGATCATCTCTATGTTAATCTTTTTGTCCGCCAGAGCTTTAAACATTTTCGCGGCCACTCCGGCATGGGTACGCATCCCTACTCCGACCAAAGAAATTTTGGCTATTTTGTCGTCGGCAATCACCTGTTTCGCCTTAAGACGCTGTTTAACCTTTCTCATCACCTCTAAGGTCTTTTTTAAATCATCGCAGGATACGGTAAAGGAAATACTATTTTTCCCATTCTTACTGGCGCTTTGGATAATCATGTCGATATTAATATTTTTCTCGGTTAAAGCGCCAAACACATAAGCAGCAACCCCTGGCCGATCCGGAAGGTCAACAATTGAAATTTTCGCCTGATTCTTATCATAGGTAACACCGCTAATAACCACCTTTTCCAGCATCTTCTTTTCTCCTCCTATTAAAGTCCCCGGCCGGTTAATTTTTAAACTGGAACGAACATGAATAGGCACATTATACTTTTGGGCGAAACCTAAAGAGCGAGCCTGCATCACCTGCGCTCCGGAACTGGCCATTTCTAACATCTCTTCATAAGAAATCCGTGGAAGTTTTTTTGCCCCGGGCACAATTCGGGGGTCAGCGGTAAAAACCCCATCGACATCAGTAAAGATTTCACAACATTCGGCCTTAAGGACCGCGGTTAAAGCCACCGCGGTTAAATCTGAACCACCTCGTCCTAATGTGGTAATATCCTTTTTACTCTCGCCCTGGAACCCGGCCACAACAACGATATAATCTTCATCGAGAAGCTTCCTTATCCTCTCGGTATTTATCTTCTTGATTTTGGCTTTGGTATGAGATCTATCAGTCACGATACCCAACTGATGTCCGGTTAAAGAAATTGCCTTGGCCCCCAAATCATGCAGGGCCACGGTTAATAAAGAAATAGAGATTTGTTCACCGGTTGAAAGCAGCATATCCAATTCCCGGGACGAAGGGATGGAATTACCCGCGGTGACTAAAGCCGCTGAATATAAATGATCGGTCATTTTCCCCGGTGCGGAAACAACTACCGCTACTTTATAGCCCTTTTTGCGGGTCGAGATAATCTTCCGGGCCACCTTTTTTATTCTCTGAGGATTAGGATTAGTCAGAGAATCAATATCCATCGACGACCCGCCGAATTTCTGAACAATCACTTTCATCAATATCCCTCTATCGGCGTTTTAAGGTGACAAAATAAGACATCAGATTATACCCCTTATTAAAGCGGATACGGCTAAGGTGAGCCTGCCTTTCTGAAAAAGCTTGAAAATTGTTTTTCTTCACCCCGTCTCCCCAGATAACAAAAGGCACGGCATCCCGGGTATGGGTCCTGAGGGCAATTGGGGTGGGATGATCGGGTAAAACCATAATCCGGGAATGACGAAACTTTCCCAGGCCGGCTAAGATTTTTCCCAATAGCCTCCGGTCAAAATCCTCGATGGTTTTTATTTTGGCTACAATATCTCCATTATGCCCGGCTTCATCCGGGGCTTCAACATGAACAAGAACAAAATCAGTTTTGACAAGACCGTTTAAAGCTGCCTCAGCTTTACCTTCATAATTGGTATTGTAATAACCGGTGGCTCCGGGCACGTTAATTACCTTAAGGCCGAGAAATTTAGCCAGACCTTTTATTAAATCTACCGCGGAAATTACCCCGCCTCGCAAGCTGTATTTTTCCCAGAAACTGGGAAGTTTCGGAGCTTGCCCCTGTCCCCAAAGCCAGATCATATTGGCTGGATTTTCACCCAAATCAATCCTCACCCGATTTATATCATGATTCTCTAGAAGCTCTCGGGAACGCTCGGTAATTTTTCTGATTATAGCCGCGTTTTCCCCTTGAGGCAAAAATTCTTTATAGGGCTGATTTAAAATATCATGGGGCGGATAACATTTTATTTTTTCGATAGCATTTTTTTCTTTTTTAATTTTTTTAAAAATTTTATCCTTTAGCAATCTTTCCTGATTAGGAGAATCTTCCTCAAAAACCCTCCTTTTGATAATCATTAGATTTCGGTAGCTCACCCCGGGGTAAAAACGGATATCTTTGCTTCCTAAATTTTTATTAATCATCTTAATTAAAATCTGCGCTTCTTGGTCCTGAATATGACCGCCGCTATAATCAGTCAAAAATTCATGGTCAACGGTGACCAAATTACAGCGAAAAGCTAATTCTTCATCACTTAACTTTATCCCATGACTGGCCGCCTCCAGTGGCCCCCGGCCGCTATAATACTTAACTGGATTATATCCCAAGAGAGAAAGAGTAGCCACATCGCTTCCGGGTGTCATTCTCGCTGGAACATTCTTTGAGGTCCCAATCTGTCCTTCCCGGGCAAGTTTATCCAGGTTAGGCGTTTTCGCTACCTCAAGCGGCGTTTTGGAATTTAGCGCCTTCAAAGGATAATCAGCCATCCCATCTGGAATAAGAACCACAAATTTAGTTTTCATCTCTCTATCCCTTAATTCCGATTTCTTTCATTACTGCTTTTAACCGAGCCGGGATAACCCTGGGCTGCTCAACAGTTTTTATCGCCCGGTCCGGATCCTTCAAGCCGTGTCCGGTTAGAATACAGACAACCACTGGCTTTCTGCCCAAACGAACGGCCTCCTTCTTAAAATATTGGCTCTTTTTTAATTTAATTACGCCGGCTAAAGAAGCCGCCGAAGCCGGTTCAACAAAAATCCCTTCAAATTTGGCTAAAAGTTTATAAGCTTCAACAATCTCCTCGTCAGTAACTTTATCGATTAATCCAGCCGATTCATCACGAGCCGCTTCGGCCCGCTTCCAACTGGCCGGATTGCCGATTCTAATAGCCGTGGCAATCGTCTCTGGATTTTTAACTATCTTTCCTTCGACAATCGGAGCCGCACCCGAGGCTTGAAAACCTAACATTTTAGGCAGCCCTTTTATTTTACCCTTCTTACGGTACTGTTTATACCCCATCCAGTAAGCAGTAATGTTTCCCGCATTACCCACCGGTATAGCTTGAAAATCAGGCTCCGTTTTTAAGTGGTCGCAAATTTCGAAAGCAGCCGTTTTCTGTCCTTCAATTCGATTAGGATTAAGAGAATTTACCAAAGTTATCGGATATCTTTCGGTAATTTCCCTCACCAGCGAGAGAGCTTCGTCAAAATTACCCTCAATGGCTAAAACCTGAGCCCCATGGATCAAGGCTTGGGCAAGCTTCCCCAAAGCAATGGCCCCTTTAGGAATCAAAACGATGCATTTCATTTCCGCTTGAGCCGCATAGGCGGCTGCCGATGCCGAAGTATTGCCGGTCGAAGCGCAAATTACCGCTTGTCTTCCCTCTTCTTTCGCTTTAGAAATAGCTACCGTCATCCCCCGGTCTTTAAATGAACCGGTGGGGTTTAATCCTTCGTATTTAAGATAAAGATTAATCTCCCCTTCTAAATATTGAGATAATTTGCCCGCTGGTATAAGCGGCGTATTTCCCTCCTGCAAAGTAATAACAGGGGTTTTTTCGGTAATCGGCAAAAACTCTTTATAATGTTTAATCACCCCTGGCCAAAGCATTCTATCTCTCCTACGCACACCACCTTACAGATTTTACCTGCAACTTCATCATACTTAGCAATTAACATCTTCTGTTTTATGTGTTATGTGTAAAGTGTTATGTATTTTTGAAAAAATATTCAAATTTTTCATTACACATTTCACATTACACATCACACAATCTTTTAGTACGGCAATTCATGGTCATCAAACAAATCTTCGCTATCATTAGTACCTATACTGCAGGTTGGGTTTTCACTTACTGTTCCCAGGGTATATTCTCCTTCGGACGGACAAACCGGCGCTATCTTTATAAAATCTGACACTAAATCTGACATATAAACCTCTGTGGCCAATCCTGCCCCGGATGACCAAGCCCAGCGCTCCTTGGCCGTTTCCATTTGTCTAAGCTTGGCTACACAAAGTTTGGCACTGGCCTCTTCTCTCGCCCTCAAAAAATTAGGCAAAGCCACCGCAACAATTAAAGCAAGGATACAGACAACAATCATTGTTTCAACTAAAGTCAACCCCGCATCTAATGAAGGGGGGTTCTTGCTTTTCAATCTTTTACCATCCAGATGGATAAGAAATCTGCCCTTTACTTTTGACATTTTTATCATCTGCTCTTTTTAAAAAATAGGGCTATCCGGTATTTTTTTAAATTTCCTCTACTCGGATAGAAACTGTTTTACCTTTAACCACATTAAGCTTATTTATTGCTTCTAAGGCCTGCCGCATATTTTCTTCAAAAGCCTGATGAGTCATCATCACAATTGGAACCGTCCGCCCCTCTCTTCTTTCCTTTTGCATCACTGAGGCAATACTAATATTTTTTTCACCCAAAATTCGGGAAATTTTAGACAAGACTCCGGGTTTATCCAGGGTACTAAACCGGATGTAATAACGTAATTTCAATTTGTCTATACTGGTTGCTGTTTTAGAAGGTAAATTATAGAAAAAAGAGTTGGCTTTCCTATCTTTTCCGAAAGCCAGGGTTTTAGCAATACTGCAAATATCACTGACTACCGAACTGGCTGTCGGCAGTTGTCCGGCTCCGGCCCCATAAAAAATAAGTTCGCCGACCTTATCTCCTTTAAGGGAAACGGCATTAAAAATTTGTTTTACCGAAGAAAGAAGATGCCCAGCCGATAATAAGACCGGATGAACCCGGGCTTCAATCTGGCTGCCTTTTTGTTTGGCAATGGCTAAAAGTTTAATCACGTACCCCAGCTCCCGGGCATACTGGATATCTTTTGGGGTAATGAAATCAATCCCCTCAACATAAATATCGTCTAAACTAATGAAACTCCCAAAAATTAATGAAGCCAGAATTACTAACTTATGAGCCGAATCTAACCCGCTGATATCTAATGAGGGGTCAGCTTCGGCATATCCCTGTCTTTTTGCCTCCTCTAAGGCTTCGGCGAAGGAATACTTTTTTTCCTCCATCTGGGTAAGGATATAATTAGAAGTGCCGTTAATTATTCCCTCCAATTTTTCAATCCTGTTCGCCAGCAGACCTTCTTTGATAGAGAGGACTAAAGGGATCCCTCCGGCGACACTGGCTTCAAAACCAATCTCGGCATTATTTTCCCCGGCTAATCTGAAAATTTCTTTTCCATGCTTCGCCAATAAGGCTTTATTGGCGGTTACGACCGCTTTCCCCTTTTTCAAAGCAGTCGTTATATATTGCTGGGCAGGCTTTTCTCCTCCGATTAATTCGACGACAATATCTATCTCGGGATCAGAAAGCACCTTTTGAACATCCCGGCTTAAGATTTTTTTATCAACCTTAACCGGCCTTTCCCTTTTCAGGTTTATATCCACGATAGACTTCAGGCAAATATCGGCGCCTGCTCTTTTCGAAAGATATTTCTGCCTTTCCTGCAGAATTTTTACCACACCGACTCCAACTGTCCCCCAGCCGATTAAACCGATGTTGATTTTTTTCTTCATCTTCTCTCCCGTTTTAAAAACAGACAGCTGTCTAATTTTTTCTGGTCGGGGCGATCCGATTCGAACGGACGGCCTCTCCCACCCCAAAGGAGTGCGCTGCCAAGCTGCGCTACGCCCCGCTGTTTCTATTTTGCCGGCGATAACATCCCTTCAATAAATTTCAATCCTCTTCTTACCCGCAAGAGCAAACTCTTATAGTCGCTATCTCCCCCCTCCTTCTCATTCCTGTTTCCTTGAGCTATCTTCTTCTTTGCTCCGGCTAAACTATAGAGTTCGTCATATAAATACCCTTTAATCCTTAAAAATTTCTCAAGCTCTCCCCGGTGATATTTCTGGGAGGGCCTTCTTTTCCTGCCTTTTTTTCTAACCTTAAACTCTTTATCCCAGTATCTGAGGACATAAGGTTTTACCTCTAAAAATTGACTTGCTTCTCCTAAGGTATAATATAGCTTTTTAGGTAAATTTTTCTCTATTTTTCTCATTCTTTTTCCGGCTTAGCCCGGCGGGTCATTAAATCTTTAACCGCCTGCCGCGGAGACTTCCCTTCAAAAAGCACCGCTTGAACTTCGGCGGTTATCGGCATTTCGATTCCTAACTTCCGGGAAAGTTCATAAGCTGCCCGGCTGGTATTTACTCCTTCAACAACCATCTCTGTCCCGGCCAGAACCTGCTTAAGAGTTTTCCCCTGCCCTATTTCTTCTCCAAGCCGCCGGTTACGGCTGTAGGGACTGATGCAGGTAGCAATCAAATCTCCGATGCCGGAAAGCCCGTTAAAGGTGGCTGAAGCAGCTCCTAAAGCTACCCCCAGTTTTCTTATCTCCACTATTCCCCGGGTTAAAAGAGCCGCTTTGGTATTGTCTCCAAATCCCAATCCGTCAGATATTCCCGCCGCCAGGGCCACAATATTCTTAAGGGCTCCTCCTAATTCGACACCGGTCATATCTGAACTGGTATAAACCCGGAACTTTTCCGTCATAAAAAGTCTTTGAACAATTTCGGCGCACTCTAAAGATTGAGAAGCGGCCACTACCGAAGTAGGAATTTCCCGGCTAACCTCTTCGGCATGGCTTGGCCCGGATAAGACGGCCAAATTCCCCTTGCCTAATTTCTCCTGAATAATCTCGCTTAATCTTTTCTTGCTATCTAAGTTTAATCCCTTGGAAACAGAAACTAAGAAAATACCCTTTTCTAACTTTTCCTGAACCAGCCTTTGAGAAATTTCTTCTACCGCAAATGAAGGCACGGCAATAACAATAACTTCAGCTCCATCTAAAGATAATCGGATGTCGGAGTGAATCGAAATATCCTGCGGGATTTTTATTCCGGGAAGAAATTTCGGATTTTCTCTTTTTTCGTTTAGAACTTTAGCGTAATCGCTGAATTTCTCCCAGAGCGAAACCTTATTTCCCTTTTTATGAAGAAGAATTGCCAGGGTAGTTCCCCAGCCGCCGGCTCCTAAAACACAAATTTTATATTTAGCCACTTTTCGAAAAGGTGAGTTTCCTTTCTTGGTGCCGAAATAACCTTTTGATATTTTCCTGGTGCCGCCAAAGGATAAATATTCCTAAAATCAAACCGTATCCTATTAGGTGCTTGCCATCTAACCAGGAAAAGTACAGCCAGATGAAAAAAGGCAAAGCTATCGCGGAAACGACTGAAGCCAGGGAAACATACCGGCTCAAAACCAGCACCAAAAACCAGACTAACATTACTGATAGCGCCACCTGGGGAAAAAGGGCTAATAAAACTCCTAAGGTAGTCGCCACCCCTTTACCGCCCTTGAATTTAAGAAAAATAGGCCAATCATGGCCGGTTACCGCGGCCAACCCAGTTAATAGAGATAAAGTTTCCAATTTGGGTAAATATCCGATTCCCCATGTCTGGAATCTGTACTTAGATAACCAGGCTACCAATAAAACCGCCAGGAAACCCTTAGCCATATCAATAATCAGTGTAATTAAGCCTGGTAAAAGCCCCAAAACACGCAGGGCATTGGTCGCTCCGACATTACCGCTGCCGAGTTTACGAATATCCGTATGACTAAACAGTTTGCCAATAACATAGGCAGTGGGAAAAGCGCCGGCAAAATAGCCAAAAAGCGCCGCCAATAAAGCCGAAAAGGATACACTCATTTATTTTCGTTCAGCAGTTTACTTCCCTGATAGATATAGTTGAGCCCGGAAAGAACAGTAAACAATACCGCCAGATACCAAAAAAGATAAGAAAATCCAAAATTTAAGAGGATACTGATTACTGTCGCCATTTGAAAAAAAGTAGTAATTTTCCCTAAATGACTGGGATGAACATCCAGATGCCCGGTAATAAATTGAATTACCACCGCTCCCAAAACAATAATTATATCCCGGCTAATCACGGTTATTACCACCCAGTCAGGTAAAACTACCGTTAGTTTCGACTGGCTTAACGAAATAAAAGCGGTAATCAAAAGAATCTTATCGGCTAAAGGGTCGAGGATACTCCCTAATTTTGTTTTTTCCCTTTTTGCCCGGGCAATTATTCCGTCGATAAAATCAGTCAACACCGCTGAACAAAAAATAAGTAAAGCGATTATTCTAAGGTGCTCTTCGCCCGGCCCGTAATAGATGATACAGGTAAGGAAAAAAGGCACTAAAAGTATCCTTAAAACAGTGAGCTTATTGGCTAACCGCATTTTTCTACCGATAAAAAGCAAGCACCTCTCTTAATTTATTCCCATCTAATTCCAATTCAACCATAATCTTGTTGCCTGATAGATACTTCTTTCTTCTTACCCGGGCTTGCTGGATTAAATTAAGAACCTCAAGTTTTACCTGCGGTTTTTTTCTCATGATAGTGCCGACTCGACGCCAGGGGGTAATATACATATCTTCAATTTTCGCCATCAGGTTGAAAACGGCTTCATTAAAAGCCTCTTCGTCGGCTAAACGGCGCGCCTGTTCAGCATTATCCATTTGAAGATGAGCCACTGCTTCCCCTTGCGCCCTGATTTTTGAAGGGATAGCTTCCTTAAATGTATAAGCCAAAGGAATACAACCCTGCGTAAAAACAATCAGGAAAAAAAGTGATTTAAGTTTTAATTTATTCACTGGTTTAAATACCTACCAGTTTTGATAAATGCTCTTCCGCCGGTTTAAATTTCGGGTCAAGTTCTAATGTCTTGGTAAACATCTCTTTAGCTTCAAGCAAAAGGTTTTTACCCTCATAAACCAGACCTAGATTATAATATCCCTGCGGATTTTCCGGTTCTAATTCAATTGCTTTTTTAAAAGCTGACAGGGCTTCCTCATATCTCTGATTAAGGAAATAAAGCTTGCCTAAATCCAGGTAATCTTCAGCCTTTTTAACTTCCTTCTTGTCCATTTCTATCTTTGCTTTCCTGGCCGGCTGGTTTTTGCCCGTCGTTTTCTTTCGCTGGGCTTTTCATAATGCTCATGCCTTTTAATCTCTTGGATTATTCCTTCGCGGTCCACCTTCTTTTTAAAGCGGCGCAAAGCCCTCTCTAAAGGCTCATTGGGCCTTAATTCTACTTTAGACAATTTTCTTAACACCCCTTTCTTAAATATACCATCCACAAATTGCAATAACCTCATCTGCCGTCATACAAATGATAATTAAGCTATCAGGTTGCCGGGAGCTCAAACATTCTTCATCAAAATACCAGCTTATCGGGGTTTTCCTGATTTCCTAATTTCCCGACATCCTTCATTCCTACTTACTGATAATCCAATATCCCCACTTTCCCGGTAATTCAATCATTGTGGATTAACGGCGAGATTTTAATCCATATATCATTAATAGCATAATATAGCATAGTTCGTTCCCTTTGTAAAGGGATGAATTTTTGCAGTTATGTCAAGATAATTGGGCGCTTTCATATTGAAGCTTTCTGATTTTAGGCTCTTTGATAAAGGCAAATCTGTAATCAGGCATATCCTTTTCTGGCTGTTGTCCCTGCCTAAATTGACTTATGATACCATATACCCAAAGAGTAAGGCTTTGTTCCGATTTAAAATACCCTTGACCTTTATCCGTCTCCTGATTTCTTCCAACTCTCGCTCTAAGTGGTTGGTGGTGCTGATAAAATCCTTATCATCACTAAAATCATATTTGTATATCTTGCTTGCCTGAAACATCATCTCCCGCCGATTCTTTGCTTTATGTCTAATACTTTTAGACACATCCCTAAGTTTA
>CAZDME010000009.1:0-32593 GCA_964506785.1 uncultured bacterium
TAGAATGCGACATTTCTAATTTGGCTAAATACGACATTATCATTTTGGTATGACAGTGCGACTGCCGGGTTTTATTAAGGGCAGGTTCCTCTTACAAAGGGGGCAATCAGGCGGGGTAAAGCTTTCAACCTCTAAAGAAAGAAGGGCCTTTAGGGGATAACCCAGGTTCATTCTTCCGCCGCTTCTATCTACCAAGGCGGCAATGCCGACGATATCTGCCTGAAATTCCTCGGCAATACCAATCGTCTCTTTAACCGAGCCTCCGGTAGTAATGACATCTTCGACAATTAAAAGCTTCTGCCCTTTTTTAATCCGGAAGCCCCGGCGTAAGGCCATCTTATCCTTAATTCTTTCAGTAAAAATCGCTTTGGTGCCGAAAGAAGAAGCTAATTCATAACCGAGAATGATGCCGCCGGTAGCCAGGCCTAAAATAAGCTCAATCGATTCATCTTTAAATTTCTCTTTGAGTGCCAAAGCGAGCTTACCGGTAATATCGGGAGATTCTAAGATTCTAAATTTCTCAAAATAGGTGCCGCTATGCCGGCCGGAAGAAAGAAGAAAATGGCCTTTTAGAATAGCCTCGCTCTCTTCGAAAATCTTAAGGATCTCTTTTTCAGTAAGCATCTTGAGCCCTTTCTAGTTCTAATAAAATCTCTTTGGCGGATTTCACCGGATCAACCGACTGAGTTATAGGACGACCTACAACTAAAAAATCGGCTCCGGAGGCAATGGCTTCTTTGGGAGTAGTAATCCTTTTTTGGTCATCAAATGAAGCCTTTGAGGGACGAATGCCCGGGGTAACGACTAAAAAATCGCCGCCCAGTTTTTCTTTTATCGTTTTAGCCTCCCGGGCGGAGGCAACTACCCCGTCTAAACCGGCACGCTTACCCAGAGAAGCTAGCTCTAAAACCAGGGAAGATAAATCCCTGTCTATACCCATTCTTTTTAAATCTTCGCCAACTAAACTGGTTAAAACGGTAACGCCAATAATTAAAGGAGGCTTCTTTCCCTGCTTTTTAGAAAACTCTCTAACCTTTTTAACCGTCTCTTTAATCATCGCCTCTCCACCGGCAAGATGAAGATTGAACATAAAAACGTTCTTCTTTAAAACACTAACGCCGGCTTGTGCGACACTTCGGGGGATATCGTGAAATTTTAAATCGAGAAAAACCTTTTTCTTTTTCTTGGCAAGCCAATCGAGAATCTCCGGGCCAACGGCAGTAAAAAGCTGGATACCGACTTTATAAATAGAAACCGAATCGCCTAATTGTCCAACTATTTTTTTGGCCGAGTCTAGGTTGTCTGTATCCAGGGCAACAATTAATCGGTCTCGAGGGGTAAATTTCATGGTTTTACATCCACTTTTAAGCTTCCAATAATCTCTTTAATACTTTTTAATTTATCTCTGGCAAGATATGTTTTTAAGCCTTCAATGATTTCTATCGAGGAACGGGGGTTAATAAAATTAGCCGTGCCCAGGGCAACCGCCCGGGCGCCGGCAATAAAGAATTCGAGGGCATCCTCTGTCTTCATAATGCCGCCGCCGCCTAAAATGGGAAGTTTGGTGTGTTTGGAAACTTGCCAGACCATCTGCAGGGCAAGCGGTCGAATGGCCGGGCCGGAAAGACCACCAGTAATATTGGCTAATTTAGGACGGCGTAAGTCAGGGTCAATGGCTAATCCTAAAAAAGTATTTACCAAAGATAAACCGTTAGCTCCGGCCTTTTCAGCAAGCCTGGCACACTCAACAATATCACTAACATTAGGCGATAACTTAACTAAAAGAGGCAGTCGGGTGAGTGAACGAATCTTACTTACCAAATATTTTAAAATCCGGGGATTGTTGCCAAAATGAATCCCGCCCTCTCTTACATTGGGACAGGAAAGATTTATCTCCAGGGCCGATATGCCTTTCTGCCGATTGAGAGAGCTGGCTAAACGCAAATATTCATTCTGGCTAAAACCGGCAATATTGACGATAATTGCCGTTTTAAATTGTCTTAAAAAAGGTAATTTCTCGCGGATAAAATGCTCCAGGCCCTGATTCTCCAAACCAATGGCATTGAGTAATCCGGCCGGGGTCTCGGCCAGACGCGGAGGAAGATTGCCCTGATGAGGCTTTTCGGTAATGGATTTGGTAATGATACCGCCCAGGCGATTAAGGTCGATAAGCTTTGAATAATCTTCACCATAACCAAAGGTTCCGGAAGAAACCAAAACCGGGTTTTTAAGCTTTATGCCGGCAAAGTTAATTGAGAGTTTGTCCATTTTTTAAAAAATAACCTCTCGAGCCCGGAAAACCGGGCCGTCTTTGCAAACCAATTTATTTTCAAATGATTTTTTATCGCCCGATGAGGAACGGAAACGGACGGTGCAGCCCATACAGGCACCCAGGCCGCAGGCCATGTTTTCCTCCAGAGAAATTTGACAAGGGAAATTATATCTCCGACTTAAAAGGGCCATACTTTTTAACATTGCCCGGGGGCCGCAGGCAAAAACCATCCCGGGATTTTTCAAGGCACCCTTAAGTTTTTTCTCGAATAGCAGGGTAATCAGCCCTTTTTCTCCAAAAGTGCCGTCGTCCGTAGCCATAAAGCAATCTATGCCTAATCGGCGAATAGCCGGCCGGCCTAAAAGTAAATCTTTAGTCCGGGCGCCGAGAAAAAAAGCTAATTTGCCTTTTTTGTGATGTGTGACCAATTTATCGGCCAAGCCTAAAAGCGGAGCGAGGCCGAGACCACCGGCGACTAAAATAATTTTTTTGTTTTTGGGAATACCAGCTAAATCAAAGCCGTTTCCCAAAGGGCCGATTAAATCCAAAATCTCGCCTGTTCTTTTTGCGCTTAAAATACGGGTGCCTTCACCTTTTATCTGATATAAAAGGGCAATGGCCGGAGGCCTGACTCGATGGAGACTGAAGGGACGGCGAAGAAGAGGTAAATCAGAATCAGATATTCTTAAGTGGACAAACTGGCCGGGTGAGATAGAGCCGGCAATAGCCGGGGCGTTTAATTTTAAAAGAAAAGAACCCGGGGCTACCTCTTGATGCGAGAGAATCCTAGCCTTTATTTGAACCATTTTTTGAGAAGAACGAGGCATTACTCAATATCCTTAATTAAATCTTCAATCTTTGCTTCAATCTTTCGGGTATCGCCGATATCCTTTTGAGGATAAGTAAAAGTTTTTACCACTATTCCCCCTTTTTTCGAAAGAAGCCCTGTGGTCGTCTTTAAACATTTTTCTACACCCAGGCCGCTGCCAAAGGTGAAAAAAAGAATAATCTTTTTTCCGGCGAAAGTTGAGACTTTTTTAAGAAAAGAACGGATGGCCGGCGCCGGCTGAAAGGCCCAAACCGGGCTGCCCAGACAAATAAGCCGGTAAGGAGAAAGGTCAAAAGAAACATCTTTTAATCTTATCTTTTGTTTGAAAAAAGCCTGCTTGGCCTGAAAAAAGAAACGCTTTTCTTCCTTGACCACCTCTAAAGGGATAAAATCGACTTCAAAGCGAAGGGATAATTTTTCCTTAAGCTTCTCGGCAATTTTTTTGGTGTTCCCGGTAAATGAATAGTAGATAACGGCGGCTTTCATTTTTTTATTTCCTAAGACTATGTGTTTTCATTCTGCAAAAAATTTACTTTTTCGGTATTACTGTATACTACTTTCCCCCCAACGATGGTTACCTCCACCTTCCCCTGAAGGGACCAACCTTGAAAAGGAGAGCTTTTGCCTTTGGAGGCAAAATCTTCGACTCTAACGGTATATTCTTTATTCAGGTCGACAATGGTCAAATCGGCAACTTTACCGACCTGAACCCTTCCTTTATCCAAACCCAAAATTTTTGCCGGATTCAAACTCATTTTAGCCGCTAAGGCAAGCGGACTGAATTTTTCCTCCTTGAGCAATTTGCTCACCGCCAAGGATAAAGCTGTTTCTAACCCGACAATACCAAAAGGAGCAGAATCATAATCCAGCTCTTTTTCCGCCAGGGTGTGAGGGGCGTGGTCAGTGGCAATCACATCAATGGTGCCGTCTTTTAACCCTTTGATAATCGCTTGCCGGTCCTTCTCCGGACGCAAGGGAGGATTAATTTTAGAGGAGGTTTCAAAAGTTTCTACGGCTTTATCCGTCAAGCTGAAATAATGAGGGCAGGTCTCGGCAGTTACCTTAAGGCCCTTCTTTTTCGCCCGGCGGACTAATTCGACACTTCCCGCCGTGCTTATATGAGCGAGGTGCAGACGACCGCCAGTATATTCAGCCAGCATTATATCCCGGGCAATGCCGATTTCCTCGGCAACAGAGGGAATTCCGGCCAATCCCAGGCGGGTGGAGACAAACCCCTCGTGCATCAGGCCGCCGTTAGAAAGATAGAGGTCTTCAGCATGGCTGATAATGGGCAGGTTAAACATCCGGGCATATTCCAGGGCACGGCGCATAAGTTCTGAATTCAATACCGGAGAGCCATCATCAGATAAAGCAACCACTCCGGCCTTTTTCAAATCAGCGATTTCACTTAAGGTCTCTCCCCGGCGCTCCCTGGTTATCGAACCGATGACATAAACATTAACCAATCCTTTTCGTTCAGCTTGATTGCGGATAAATTCGACTACCGAGCGGCTATCAACGGGCGGCCGGGTATTAGGCATGGCGACAATACCGGTAAAACCGCCCCGGGCAGCCGCTTTTGTTCCCGTCTCGATTGTTTCTTTCTCCTCTTCTCCCGGTTCTCTTAAATGAGTATGTAAATCGATTAATCCCGGAAAAACTATTTTTTTATCGGCATCAATAATCTTAAAACCGGAGGGAATCTTGGCGATTTTCCCAATTTTAGTAATCTTCCCTTTCTCAATAAGAATATCAACTCGAGAATCCAGGTTTGTCTCCGGGTCAATCACCCGCCCGGATTTAATTAAAAGATTCATCATTTACCTTGTTTATCTCCGGGAGACGGCCAACGTAAGAAGAAAGAAGTAAATCTTCCGCTTCTGGTTTCCCATCTACCGTTTGCTAAAATTTCACTATCTAACTTTCTTCAAATTAGTCCGCACCCCGGAGAGAATGTAAAGAATGGCCATGCGGATAGCCAAACCATTGGTTACCTGCTCCAGAATCACCGACCAGGGGCCGTCAGCTACCTCCGCATCCAATTCTATGCCGCGGTTAACCGGCCCGGGATGCATAATCAAACAGTCTTTTTTAAGCAATTCCAACCTAAACCTATTAAGGCCAAAAAGCCGGACATATTCCCGGATAGAAGGGAAAAGACTCCTCTTCTCCCTTTCTTTTTGAATCCTTAAAAAATAAAGGATGTCGGCCTCTTTTATTACCTTCTCGAAATCATAGCTAATCTTAACCGGTAATTTCTCCACTTCACGGGGTAATAAAGTTGGCGGAGCGCAAAGAATAACCTCGGCCCCCAGTTTAGTTAAGCCCCAAATATTGGACCGGGCGACCCGGCTGTGCAGAATATCACCAATTATGGCTACTTTCAAACCGGCAATCTTTCTTTTCTTTTCCCGAATGGTATAAAGGTCAAGCAAGGCCTGAGTGGGATGTTCATGGGCGCCGTCACCGGCGTTTATAATCGAAACATCGGTAAGGTTAGATAAAGAATAAGGAAAGCCGGATGAGGAATGCCGGATAACCATCATATCTACCTTAAAAGCCTCGATATTTCGAACGGTATCAAGGAGGGTCTCTCCCTTGACTAGCGAGCTGGATGAAGGAGAAAGGTTAATTAAATCAGCGCTGAGACGTTTGGCCGCCAGTTCAAAAGACATCCGGGTCCGGGTACTCGGTTCAAAAAATAAATTAGCGACGGTTTTCCCTCTTAAGGTCGGCACCTTCTTTATCGGGCGGGTGGAAATTTCTTTAAAAGAGCCGGCCGCATCTAAAATAAAGTTTATTTCTTCCGGGTCCAATTCTTCCAGCCCGAGGAGATTTTTTCTTTTCCAAATCATCTTTATATATCCTCTTTTTCCATAATTACCACTCTGTCTTCTCCGTCCACTTCTTTAAGACGGACCTCAACAATCTCCCGGGGAGCAGTAGGAATATTTTTGCCGACAAAATCAGCCCGGATCGGCAATTCCCGGTGGCCCCGGTCAATAAGAATGGCTAATTGAATTTCCCGGGGACGGCCGAAATCAACTAAAGCATCGAGGGCGGAGCGAATGGTCCGGCCGGTATAAAGGACGTCGTCAACCAGGACTACCTTCTTCCCATTAATATCAAAAGGAATATCAGTCTTGTGAACTATCGGCTGGGAGGCAATAGCGGTTAAATCGTCCCGATAAAGGGTAATATCCAAAATCCCTAAAGGCAGGCGGCTCTTATCAATCTCGTTAATCTTTTTTACTATTCTCTCGGCAAGGAAAGCACCGCGGTTTCTAATGCCAATAATAGCCAGGTTAACACTACCTTTGTTTTTTTCCAAAATCTCGTGGGTGATTCTACTTAAAGTGCGGTTTAAAGCAGCGGCATCCATAACACCCGCTTTTTCCTTCCGGGCCATATTTTCCTCCTAATTGGCTCATGGCTCATAACTCATGGCGAGTAGCTCAATTTAATTGTGTACTGAGTGATATGTTATGCGCACTGTTAAAGAAGGTAAAAATAAATATTGTGACTAAGAGCTATGAACAAAGAGCTAAGAGCCAAAAGAGCTCCTGGTTCATATCTCATATAAAAAAATAAAAAAAAACGCCCACCCGGATAAATCCAAGCAGGCTATGATTTTTTGACAAGAAACTCGCTTTTCTCATTATATCCCCTTTGTTAGCTTCACCGAGCTAACTTAAAAGGTTTTAAAAGTTTGACAAACTATACCATAAGATTTAAGCCCTGTCAAGAATTATTTCAAAGGACTTCCTTCAAGACGCTTAATCTCCGCCCTTTCTTTATCCCTTAAATCCAACTCATCTAACTCAGCATAAATTTCCTCCAACCGGTAATGAGGAAAAAGTTCATTTTCACGTTTTAAGGAGGTTTTAAACTCAGCTATAGCCTCTTTAAACCTGCCTAAATCCCGGTAAAGGCAGCCTAAATTATAGTGAATCCGGGCATAGTCCGGGAACATTTTTTCTAAAGCCTGATATATCTTTAAAGACCTCTGATATTCACCGATAGCCCGGTAGCAATACCCCAATTTATAATAAGCGGGAAAAGAATAGGGATTGATTTTTTTTGCCTCTGAAAACTTTATAATCGCCTGGTGAATATCCCCCTTTTCTAAGGCCTTTATCCCTTTTTTTAAAGCAACATCAGCCTGATAGGGCTTTAAAATCTTGAACGATAAAGGAAGAAATAAGACAACGGCTAAAGCGTAAAGCAAACCTTTTTTAACCGGCTTAAAAACGGGGAAAAACCTGTTTCTGAAAGTAATAAATCCTCTCCAGGAAGCCGGGACGGAGATTTCGGGATCGGATGCAATTATCCTTTTTACGGACACTGTCAGAGCGACCATTAACCAGAAAAAAACAGCAATTGCCGTCCAACGCAAAGAAGGAGAAAGCTGGCTATGCAATAAAATCCCGGCAGCCCCTAAAGTAAATGCCAAGGGATATTTTTTCCAGGCAATCGGGGCTTCCCGCCAGAGCTTTATACCCAGGGATAAAAAAGCAAAAATTATCCAAAGAAACAAACCTAAACCCAGAAAACCCATCTCTATTGCTATTTCTAAAAATTCATTATGGGCATGGAAAACAAGCGGGACAGGGATAATTCGAAGAGACTCAGCCGTCCGATATTGGGGGAAATAAATATGAAAAGCGCCAACCCCCCGGCCGGTAAAAGGGAAAGCCTTAATCATCTGCCAACCGCTCATCCAGAGATTTTCTCTTATAGCCATTGAAATATTGCCCGGAAAAAGAAATTTTTCTACGGAAGTAGAACTCTCTTTGGGCTCCTCAGCAAAAGAGGAATCTTCTTCTTTTAAAAACTTTTTGATATCTAAAGTCTTGATTTGCAAACGGTCTTTTCTTAAAACCTCCCTTAAAGCCTGGGAGTAAATCGTTACTGAATATAATCCGCCGACAAGCAAAAAAGGCAAAAGGGCTGAGATAAAACTTTTTACAAATTTTTTCTTGCGCCAAAAGTTCACAACGCTACCGATATATAAAACCGCTAAATAGAAAATCAGAACCAGCCAGGCTCCCTGGCTGCGGGTCAAAAGCAAGGTTATTGCCAGCAGCATAGAAAGAAAAAACAGGGCTGCCTTCTCAAATTTAAAGTGAGAATAAAGAAAAAGAGAGAAGCTTAACGGAATGACAGCCAGGAGATAGCTGGCAAAAAAATTAGGATTGCCGAAGAAATGGAAGTAAACGGGGACGTTCCAGAAATCGAGCCTTAAGAAGGTGATACTTTTATAGAGGCTGAAAAGGCAGATTGCTCCGGCGGTAATTAGAATGCCCTGCGCAAGGAAACGAATCTCCCTTCTTTTTTTAATATTTTCGGCAACTAAAACAAAAAACAGAAAATAGCCGAGAATGGAAAGAAAAACTTGAAAGCTGGCGTATTTATATGCAGAAAAACAAGCAGAAAGGAAAGCGTAAAGAAGGAATAAACCAAAGGGGAGAATAATGGGATTCCCTGGGATTTTGATAAATTCAGACCGGATAACCTTTAAAAGCCAGACAAATAAAAGAAAGCTCAAAGAAAGCTTGAAAAAAACCGTCTTAATTAAAACCAGATGAAACGACCGCCCGCTAAAAAGGAAAGGTAAGGCAGTTACAACAAAAAACAGCCCCCAGAAAATGATTTTCCTATAGGCTTCTAAATTCCTGCCATTCGCCGTCATGAAATTTAGGCTGCCGGGACGAAATTGATAACTTCCCGATGGAGCTTTTCGTTTTCCCGGATAAATATTTTTTTCCGGAAGCGGCGGGAAATTATTTTAATTTCATCCTGTTTTTCAGCATTGAGATATTTAGCCAGCTGGGGGTGAAGTTCAATGTAAATTTTCGCTTCTTTAGTTTGAGCGGCGTATTCTTTCACCTTTCGCAAAACCAGCAAACCCATAGTGATGACCGTCTTTATTCTCCCTTTACCGCGGCAGTAGGGGCAGGGCTCCTCAACGACTTCAGCCAGGCTTTCCCTCACCCGCTGGCGGGTCATTTCGACTATTCCGAATTGGCTGATGTTTAAAACCTTGGTTTTGGCCCGGTCTTTTTTTAAAGACTCTTTTAAACATTGTTCCACCTTCTGGCGGTTTTTAGAAGAAATCATATCGATAAAATCAATAACAATAATCCCGCCAATATCACGGAGACGAAGCTGCCGGGCAATCTCCCGGGCAGCTTCTAAATTGTTTTTGAGAGCGGTTTCTTCCAGGTTTTTCTTGCCTTTAAAGCGGCCGCTATTAACATCAATGGCTAGAAGCCCCTCAGTCTGCTCAATAGTAATATAACCGCCGGATTTAAGCCATATCTTGGTTTCGAAGATTTTTTCAATTTCTCTTTCCAAATTGAACGCGGAAAGCATCGGTTTCCTGCCGCGATAAAGCTCGAGCCGGGACCGAAACTGCGGGGCCAAGAGATTTATAACCTTCCTTAAACGCTGATACAAAGGTTTCGAATTAATAACCAATTTTTCCACATCTTCGACCAGCAAATCTCTAATTACCTTGGAGGGCAAATCCAGTTCCTGGTGTAAAAGTTTGGGATGGGCGATTCTTTTAGAATTTCTTTGAATCTTCTTCCAGAGATGGAGAAGATATTTTATATCCCCTTTAAAATCCCTGGGGCTTTTATTTTCGCCTTCGGTTCGAACAATAAAACCGAAATTTTTAGGGGTAATAGTTTCAATTATTCCTTTAAGCCTCTTTCTTTCTTCAGGCTCTACAATCTTTCTGGATATACCGATTCCTTCCAATCCGGGCATGAGAACCAGAAACCGGCCCGGAATAGAAATATATGTAGAGAGCCGTACCCCTTTCTGGCGGTGTGATTCCTTTATCACCTGAACTAAAATTTCATCGCCTGCCTTGAGCTCTTTGTCCAGAGAGTGGGTATTTTTTTTTCTTCTCCTGAAACTGCCGACTTTCTCTCCCTGGAGTATCCTTTTGAATATTTCTTCATCAGCGCCGGTCAATAAATCGGAATGGTGAAGAAAACCGCTCCGGCCCAAACCAACATCGACAAAAGCGGCTTCGATACCCGCATGGATGTTCTCCACCCGGCCTTTATAAATGTTGCCGACAACATCTTTATCCTTTTCTCTTTCCAGATAAAGCGCCTCTAAAACCTTATCCTCAAGAATAGCTACCAAAGTTTCTTTTTCTTCATGGCTAACGACGATAATTTTCCCCATAATTAAACTCCTTAAAAAAATCCACCCAACAGCCCTGTATACACGGATTCCAGAAACTCCCTATAGCTCGGCCGGCGAAAAGCGCGGCAAAATTGCCTGCCGGCACAGGGGCAGGCCGGGATTTTAATCCGTGTCATTCAGTTTGAGTTACGGGTGGCTCTATGTCTTCCTCTGACGGCACTTCTTCTTTTTTCTCTTTGCCTTCTTCAGGTATTTCTTTTGAGGGGGCTTCCTCTGCCGCACTTAGAGATTTTTCCTGGGGCTCGGCAAGTATTTCTTTTTCCTCAGAGGGAACCTCTTCTGCCGCACCGGGCGCTTCCTCCCGGGATTCGGCAGGTTTTTCCTCTTTCTCTAAATCCTCAAGTTCTTTTTCTATCTCTTTAAAAGCCTTTTTTTCCTCTTCGCTTTTTTCTTTCTCAACTAATTCCACCCCTTCATCTCCTTCAAAACTAATCAATTCCTTAGCTATTTCCTCTTTCTCCTTTTTGCCGAAAACAGTCGGGGTGACAAAAACAAGAATTTCCTTATCTTCTTTTTCGTGCTTCTGTTTCTTAAAAGCCCAGCCGACCAACGGAATATCGCCAAGGAAGGGAATCTTAGCGACCGTTTTAACATCCTTTTCATAAATTAAGCCGCCAATAACGACGGTATCACCGCTTTGAACCAAGACCTCAACGTCGGCTTCTTTGGTTTGAATAATCGGGTATTCTCCCGAAATTAACTGTTTCCATTCTCCAATTTCGCTCACCTCGGGCTGAATCTTTAAAGTAACCATATCCTCTTTATTAATGGTAGCGGTCACGGTAAGCTTGGTGCCGACATCCTGGTATTCAACCGTATATTCAGTGCCGGTTTCGGTCGTCTCGGATTTTTGAATGGGAATCTTTTCACCGACGACAATATAGGCCTCTTTACTGTGTAAAGTAGCTACCCGGGGATTAGAGAGTATTTTAGTGCCGGCATCAGTTTCCAAAGCCTGCCAGGCAATCTCAAAATCATAGGCGTCTAAAACACCCAATTTAAAAAGCCCGCCATAACCATCGGCGCCATCATAGGCACCGGTGGTCGGAAACTGACTTTCAAAACTGCCTGCCTTATGATCAATTTCCCGGCGCATTGCCGCCTCCTCTGCTTCGGTATCATAAGGGCCTAACTTATCAAGCATATCTTCAAGATTGTCGCCTTTATAATGGGTATGAAGAAGTTTAGTGCCTTTAATCGCCCAGTCAATACCGACATCCTGGGTAAAATTTGTCGAGGTCTCCACAATCCGGGCTTCAATCATTACCTGGGGCGTCTGGGTATCAATGGAGAGAGCTACCTTTTTCACCTCGGGAAAATTCGAAGGAATTTCCGTAATCACTAAAGAATTGGTCCTGGCATCGATAACCACACTGCCCCTCTTCGAAAGAACCTTCTCCAGGGAATCTTTAACCTCTTTGGCATCACTGAAATTTAAGGTAACTACCTCGGTAACTAAAGGCTCTTTTTCTTTTTCTGCTTCCGCCAGCTTAAGTTCCGCCTCTTTTTCCTCGTTTAAACGGGCCACGGTGGTTACCCGAATAACATTTTCCTCTCGTTCGTAAGTGAGCTTATTCGCCTTTAAAACCATATCCAAAGCCTGCTCCCAGGGGACATTTTCTAACCGTAAGGTTATTATCCCTTTTACCTCATCCCCCCAAATAATGTTCATCCCTGTCTGCTGGGCTAAAGCGGCTAAAACATCGGTAACATCGGCCTCCTTAAAAATTAAGTTTACTCTGCCCTGTTCGGATTCCATCGTTTCTTCGCCCGGCACCTCCCCCGCTTCAATAAACTCCAGCTCTTCGGGAATTTCCAAATCTAATTCTTCGACAGTAAGCTCTAAAGGCTCCTCTTCAAAATCTGCGGCTGATTCTTCCTCAAAACCAATTTCTTCAAAGACGGCTTCTTCCTCGGCAGGGGCAATGTCCGGCCAAACTGCGAGTTCTTCCTGAGACGGCTGAACTACGGCCTCTTCCTGAGAGGCTTCATTTTTTTGTTCTCCTTCAAGCAGAGCCCGGCCGCTTTCTAACTCATCCACCGGGTTTTTTTCTGACGGCTCTTCTCCCTTTTGAGAAAAAGAATAGCTGGAAAACACTCCTACACTTATGAGTACCAGGAAACTTAATAACCACAGTTTTCTTTTATTCATTTCCACCGGTTTTGCCCTCCATCTCCCAAAATATCAGGGAGAAAGTTTTGTTATTATAACTCAAGAACACCCTGTCTCTATCAATCCTTTCAACAACAGCTCCTTCGATTTCATCTCCCGGGCCCAAAATTTCTCCGTTTATTACTACCAGAGGATTGACCGGACTCCAGAGAATCCCTTCTAATTTCATTTTTGATTTAATCGAAACCGCGCTATAGTTCTTGAGGCCGATTAAAGGAACAAAAGGGTCTTTGTATTTTCCGATTTCAAGGATAAATTCCTGAAGGTTAATATCAGAGGAATCCTCGTCTTCGTTTACTTCATGGCTTAACGCCGGGAAGGTTAAACTCAAAAAGAAAAATAGAAAAAAACAGATAAATCTTTTAGGCAAATTTCTTTCCTTCTTACTTAGGTTAAAGGAGGCGCTTCCTGGTACATATAGACTTCGATAATCAGCCTTACTTCATGGCGGCTCGGGTCTTCGTTACAACTCCCCTTAATTTCGAAACTAATCACTTTGACAAATCTTTTAGTTTGTTCCAAACGGAATAGAAACTTCTCCAGGTCATGGAAACCACAGTGCATTTTAACCTCTATCGGCAGGCGTAAATAGGCCCCTTCACCACCCTTGCCGGCTAATTCTTCAATCGGACTGGTCCGCTGCGGCCGGATAGAAACAAATTCAATATCGGCTAATTCGACAATATCAGTTAATTCCTCTAAAAGAACAGGAATATCTTTTTCTCTCGGCAATTTTTTCTCGTATTGAATCAAAGATTCCTTTATGTCATCGATTTCGGCAAGTAACTGCGACTTGCGGGCAATCTTGGCCTTAGCCGTAGAAATTTTCTTTTCAAGAGACCCCGCCCGGGAACGATAAGTACGGATAGCCCTGCTCTGCGGCCGGAATATCAAAAAACAACTGCCAAAGATAAGGAAAAAAATAAGAACAACTATGGCAACCAGTTTGTTAAGCTGATGTTTTTCTAATTCAGGAATCTTTATTTTAATCACTGGCCTTTCCTTTACCCCCGCCCTTTCCGATAAGGTTAAATATTTCCGGGCGGGAAATAGATTATTTCAGCCTGCAGGCTAATTCAAAATCCATAGCATCCTGCTCTTGAATGACCTTTCTCTGGGTAAAAATCAATTCTATATCAGAGAAATCTTGAAAAAAATCTTTATCGTCCTTAAGGCTGGTCATAAACTTTCCCACCGAATCAATCATCTCTTCACCGGAGAGCGAAATAACCGTCCCTTTAAGAATTATAGTTTGAAAACTTTTTTTAACCCAGGCCACTTGAGAAGCCTCTTTTTTCTTTCTTCCCTTCCTGGGATCGGGTTTGACCGGCACCTTTACTTTTTCAGTCCGGGTGGTTATATTAAAATCAGCCAGCCAAATAGAAGGGAGAACCTGTCTGCTCAGTTGATAAAGCTTCCTTGACCAAAGAAGCCTGCTCTGGGCTAAATCCTCTATGGCCTTCTTTTTGCCGTCTAATTCTACCCTAAGCACCTCCAGTCCCAAAACTTCCTTCTCTTCTTTTCTAATTACATCCCATTCTTTATTTAAACGGCTAAATCTTGCCGATTGAACTTTTACCTGGACACCTAAAACCAAAGAGATAACCACAATAATAACCAGCACCCCGACGGCTATGCAAAGAAGCGTCAGAATGTAGGTATTAAATTGACGTTTTCTCTTTAATTCTTCCGGAAGAAGATTTATTTTTATCATATAACTTCTAGAGCCCGAAGAGCTAACCCTGTCCCCACACATAAATAAGGCCGGCTGGCTTGGAGATTTTCTTCAGAGAAACGCTTGTCTATCTTGAAGTTTTTAAATGGATCCCAGCAGGAAACAGGCGAATCTAATATTCTACCGAAGAAATTTTCAATCCCTTTAAGTTTGGCCGTCCCACCGCTTAAGAAAACCTTAAAAGGCATTTTTTCTACGGCCATGGTCTGGCTTTCGTAATAATCAAAAGAACGCCGGATTTCATTAGCCAGGCTTTCCAATACCGGAGAAATAGATTCAAAAGACGGGGAAGATTCCCCCTCTATCTTTTCTTTTAACCTTTCCGCCTGTTTAAAAGCAACGTTCAGCCTTTTTGAAATACCGTCGGTAAGATTGTTCCCCCCCATAGGAATATCCCGGCTGAATTTAGGAATCCCCTTATTTAAAATGCTTACATTGGTGAGACTTGCCCCTATATTGACTAAAGCGGTCGCCTGGTGAAGATTTGCCTCTTCGTTATTGGCATAAAGAAAAGCATTAATCAAGGCAAAAGAATCAACATCGATTATAACCGGCTTTAAACCCTGACTTTCCAGAAGTTCGATATGTTTCTGGATAAAATTACGCTGGGCAGCCACCAGTAAAACCTTCATCTTTTTGCTTTCCTGGTTCTTGGCCTGGTCTAAAACTTGAAAATCTAAAATTACATCTTTTAAATCAAAAGGAATGTGGGGCTTGGCCTCAAACTTTACCGCGCTTTCTAAATCGTTTTTAGACATTTGAGGAAGGTCTATATAACGGACAACTACCGCCGGCCCGGATATTCCGGTAACTACTTCATTATTGGCCAAATTAGCTTTGGCCACGGCCCGCTTCAAGGCTTCACTCAGGGCATCGCCTGCTTTTCCCTCTTTAACCGGCTCTTCGGAAATCGGCTCAATAAAAAATCTATCTACAAGAAAACCCTTATCTCCCTTAGATATACAGACTATTTTTATGCTATTAGTGCCAATATTAAGGCCAGCAGCAACACCGGACCTTAAAGATTTCCTGAAAGGTAGATTGGGTAATTTTAGCATTTCACACCCTTAACGCCCATAAATAGAGAAAAATACCTCAGTTAAACCCGGAGAAATTAGGTTAATAGCAAGTTTACCATAGTGATTTAGATTATGTCAAGGAAAAAGAAAAAAAGCTCTAAAAAAACGGGGAAAATTAGCCGATTATAGAAAAAGGGGATAGCCTTTCGGGCTATCCCCTAATCCTTAAGTATTGCTAACACCTCACCAGCTTTTAATAGCTGGAGTAAGGCAGCTCATGGTCATCATATGTATCGGCAGTGGAATTAGTGCCGATACTACAGGTAGGTACAGCATTAACAGCGTTAAGACTGTACGTACCACTCGAAGGACACTCAGGTTCTATCTTCAAAAAGTCAGACACCAAATCTGTTGTCCCTGGCGCATCAGTTTGTGCCGCACCAGTGCTCATCGCCCAACGTTCCTTGGCTCCTTCGATTTGCTTCAAGTTAGCAACACAGCTATTTGCTCTCGCTTCTTCTCGGGCGCGTAAAAAGTTAGGAATAGCTATAGCAACAAGTAATCCAATAATCGCCACCACGATCATGATTTCAACGAGAGTAAAACCCCGCATACCTTTAAGCTTTCTCATCTTTCTCACCTCCCTCCCCTCTAATTTAGGTGATAGGCTATAGGACGTAGGTTATAGGTCCTTCCCCTACTGCCTATTACCCAACCAACCTACTACCTATTATAAAGAACATGGTCATCCCAGCTGTCTGCGCTGTCATTCGTGCCAATATCACAAGTAGGTAAATTATCAGTGTTGTCAATGGTGTAGTTACCGCCCGAGGGACACCTGGGCTCTGTCTTTAAAAAAGCCGGAACTAAATCTGACATCTCCGCTTCGTCCCAACGCCCCACATCCATAGCTACCGCCCATCTTTCCTTCGCCCCTTCTATCTCTTTAAGATTGGCGATACAAGCTTTAGCTTTGGCTTCTTCCCGGGCCCGGACATAATACGGGGCGACTATCGCCGCTAAAACCCCGATAATCAAAACCACTATCATTATCTCAACCAGGGTAAACCCTTCTTTAGCGTATAGCAAATATCGTATAGCGTTTAGTAACCCTTTTTTAACTCCCTGTGTTTTGTTTCTTCCCGTTAACTCTTCTAAAGGCACCCCTCACCTCCATCTTATCCAATAATTGCGAAATCAACAATTAAAATTTCAAAATAATATTTTCCCAATTTTAACTTTAGAAAACGTGGTCATCCCATGTCACGGCTGTGGTGGCAGTACCAATACTACAAGTGGGAATGGCATTGACCGCATTAATGCCATAATTTCCGGAAGCCGGGCAGCTGGGCCACTCTTCTAAATAAGAAGATAAGTTTGTGCTATTTGGCGTAGCCGACTCAGCGGCATCCGTATCTAAAGCCCACTGCTGTTTAGCCCCATGAATCTGGTGAAGGTTATTAACACAGACTTTAGCCCGGGCTTTTTTCCTGGCATTGATGAAATTAGGAATAGCCATACTAAGAATAAGACCAATAATCCCGATAACGACCATAATCTCAACCAGGGTGAAACCCGATATTCTTTTCTTATTCATCTTTTTCACCTCCCGTTTATTCTAATACATGTCCTTCTTGAGTGCAAGTAGGATTTTCACCTGCTTTTTGCAGTGTATAAGAATCGCTTGTTTTTGTCGCCGGACAGACTGGTTTCTTCTCCAGATAATCGGTAACGATGTCACTCCAGGTCATTTCAGTCCCGGTAATTTGATTTTCATCCAAAACCCATTGGTCTTTAGCCATTTTAATCAACCAGAGATTGCCAATACAGCTTTTCGTCTCTGTCTTCTCTCTCATCTTGGGAATATTGGGAATAGCAAACGCGGCCAGAATACCGATGATAATGAGGACAATCATTATCTCTACCAAAGTTACCCCTCTCTGTTTTCCCTTTTTCACCTTTCTCACCATCCTTAAGGATAAACATGGTCATCCCAAGTGTAAGCACTGCTATTTGTTCCCACGGAACAAACCGGGTGGGTATCCGCATCCCAATCCGCATAGGCGCCTCCCGTAGGACAATCAAGGACCTCCTCCGTATAACCCTGGTTATAGAGTGTCGTGGCATTAATGTCAGTAACCCCAGAGCCCTGCTCCAGCCGATAGGCCTGTCCGGCTTCATAAAGTAATTTCATATTATTTATACAGGTGGTTGCCTGGGCTCGCCGGCGGGCATTGATAAAGTTGGGAATGGCTAAAGCAAGAATAATACCGAATATGCCCACTACGACCATCAACTCTACCAATGTGAAGCCCCCTTTGCCATATATCCGGGGAAATCCCAGGGCTAACCTTTTTAAAGTCCTCATCTCTTACCCCTATAAATTATAGCATATAGGAAGATGGAAAACAAATCTATTTTATCCCACCAGCTGAACCATTCTAAATATAGGCAGGAACATGGCTATGGCCATAGAGCCAACAACAATGCCTAAAAAAGCAATTAAAACCGGCTCAATCAAAGAAGTCAGGCCGGAAATGGCCGCTTCAACCTGGGTATTGTAAAAATCAGAGATTTTAGCCAGCATCGTCTCCAATGCCCCGGTTTCTTCCCCCACGGCAATCATCTCTACCACCATCGGCGGGAAAACCTTGCTTTCCTTCAAAGGGATAGCAATATTTTCCCCCTCCCTGATGCCCAATCGAGCCCGCTCGATATCCCTCTCAATAACTTTATTTCCTGAGGTCCGGCCGACAATCTCTAAGGCCAAAAGTATCGGCACCCCCCCCTTAAGCAAGGTGCTTAAAGTTTTGGAAAATCTGGACATGGCTAACTTTTGCAGCAAAGGCCCAAAAATGGGTAGACGTAGTTTGAACTGATCGAATTTTAAACGCCCCTGCTCAGTGTGAATGGCCCGGCTGCCAATAATGAAAATCAGCACCAGGGCGATAAAAGCATATAGAAAATGTTTCTGCATAAACTCACTTGTGAAAATGAGTACCTGGGTCGGCTTCGGCAAAGTGGCTTCCAACCCGGTAAAAATGGTTTTAAAAACCGGCACTACTTTAAGAAGAAAAACCAGGGTCACCACCACCGCCATGCCGCTAACAACGGCCGGATAAACTAAAGCCATTCGCACCTTTCTTCTCATCGCACTCATAGATTCCAGATAATTAGCCACTTCATTCAGAATAATGTCTAACATACCGCTGACCTCCCCGGCGCGAACCATACTGACAAAAAAAGGAGAAAAAGTCCGGGGATGATTAGCCAGGGCTTCAGATAAACTTAAACCCTTCTCCACATCCTCTTTCACCCGGTGAATTACCCCGGCCAAAACCTTATCTTCAATCTGTTTCTCCAGAATAAACAAACCCTGCACCAGAGGTAACCCGGCATTAACCATAGTGGCTAACTGCCGGGTGAAAATTACCAGGCTGTCTAATTTTACCTTCTTTTTACCCAGAGACGAGCCGAAAGAAGCAGGCCCTTTTTTACTCTTCGAGGAAAAAGGCAAGGTGAAACCTTTGCCTGCCTGCTGGCAGGAAATCAAAATATAACCCTTGCTGTGTAGAATTTTATTTAAGGTTTCTTCGTTCTCGGCTTCCTGCTGATTTTCAAAACGATGTCCGTTTTGGTCAATAGCCGTATAGCGAAATAAAGACATTTTTTACCTTTCTTCCCTTTTGCTTATTTCGTTTTTACGAAATAAGGTGATAACGAAATAACGAGATAACGGGTTTAAGCCGTTACCCTTAGAATCTCTTCTAAGCTGGTGGTGCCGTCTTTTACCCTTCGCAAACCACACTGCCTGAGAGGAACCATTCCTTCTTGAATCGTCTTATTTTTTACGTCCACCTCGGGAGCGCGTTGAACAATCATATTTTTTATTCCCTCGGAAAGAGAGAAGGCTTCCACCACGGCAAACCTGCCCCGATAGCCGGTGTTGCTGCAACGCGGGCAGCCCCGGGGACGGTAAAGGACTAAATCCTTGCCGCCTTCTTTTTTAAATCCGTACTTATCCATAATTTCCGCTGAGGCCTTATAGGATTCCCGGCAATCAGGACAAAGTTTACGAGCCAGCCGCTGGGCCATAACACAAACCAAAGAAGAAGCAATGAGAAAAGGCTCCACCCCCATATCGATTAAACGGGTTATCGCCCCAACAGCATCGTTGGTATGCAAGGTGCTGAAAACCAAATGCCCGGTCAAACCGGCTTTAATGGCCACATCGGCCGCTTCACCGTCACGGATCTCCCCGACAAGAATAACATTCGGCGCCTGGCGGAGAATAGAGCGCAGTCCGCTGGCAAAGGTAAGGCCGATATCCTGATTAATCTGAATCTGGTTAACTCCGTCTAATAGATATTCAACCGGGTCCTCGACAGTAATAATGTTTTTATCCGGGGTGTTTATTTTGGATAAGGCCGAATAAAGAGTGGTTGTCTTTCCGCTGCCAGTCGGGCCGGTAACTAAAATTATCCCGTAAGGATGAGTTATTGCCTCAGAAAAAGTTCCGTAAGGTTCTTTACTAAAGCCGAGTTTGGCCAAATCTAAAGTCAAACTTGCCTTATCGAGAATTCTTAAGGTTACCCGTTCGCCAAAAGCGGTCGGGATGATGGCTACCCGGAAATCAACTTCCCGGCCAGCGACTTTTATTTTAAACTGCCCGTCTTGAGGCAAACGACGCTCGGCAATATCCAGACGAGATAAAATTTTTATCCGGGAAACAATCGCCGGCCGAAGCTGCTTGGGAGGAGAAATCGTTTCGTGTAATACCCCGTCAATACAATAGCGAACCCTTACCTTGTCCTCAAAAGGCTCAATGTGAATATCGCTGGCTTTCTTTTTGACCCCTTCACCCAGAATCAAGTTGACAATTTTAATAACCGGGGCTTCCTCGACTTCTTTCATTAACTGGTCAAGATCGAGTTTTTCTTCAGCCGTCGGGGCGGCAACCACATTCAAATCAGCCCCTTTTATCGCATCCTCC
The DNA here is from genome assembly GCA_964506785.1 of uncultured bacterium. Classification (GTDB taxonomy): domain Bacteria; phylum CAZDME01; class JAYEMH01; order JAYEMH01; family JAYEMH01; genus CAZDME01. The sequence goes on from CAZDME010000009.1 coordinate 20,246, forward strand.
ATCGTCCCCCAAGGGGTATAATATTTGCTTATGGCGTCAAGAATCTCCTCGCTGGTAGTAATTATCGGGTCAATGTTATACCCGGTCATTACCTTGATATCGTCCATAGCAAAGATGTTCAAAGGATCGGCCATAGCTACAGTTAAGGTTTTCCCCACTTTTGATACCGGAATTAACTGGTAGTGCCGGGAAACATGTTCGGGAACAATTTTTAAAACTTCGGGATTGATTTTATACCGGCTTAAATTTATCGGCGGGATATTAAGATGCTGGCTTAAACAGGCAAGCAAATCCTTCTCGCTAATAAAACCCAGTTTAATCAGAATCTGGCCTAACCTTCCCCCCTCTTTATCCTGAATCTCAAGGGCCTTTTTCAACTGTTCCTTGGTAATTACCTTCCCTTCAATCAATATTTCGTTTAGCCTTTTACGCAGCGACCTAACCATCTTTTTTTTCCTCTCCGTTTGATTTTCTGTAATTATCGTCGAGCGCCTTTGAAATCTCTCTGGAAGTGGTAATGAAAATTTCTATATTAGCGCCGGTAAGCTTTTCCATTTCCTCAACGACATTGATATCTAAAGGGTTAACCATGGCTAAGGTAAGAATGTTCCCTATCTTGTCAACCGGTATAAGCAAATTTTTACGGGCGGTATCCTCCGGGATAAGTTTGAGAACTTCCCGGTTAATGGAATAATTCTCTAAGGGTAAATAGGGAAAACCGTATTGAACCATGATGCAGTTGACGATATCTTCTTCAGCCGCATAGCCAAGTTTTACCAAACATTCGCCTAAAAAACCCCCGGCTTCTTTCTGCATATCCAAAGCCTTTTCCAACTGCTCCTCAGTAATAACCTTCTCCTCCAGAAGCAGGCGGCCTAATTCTTTCTTTACCAGTTTTTTTAAATGTTCAATCATTTCCTTAACTCTTAGAATTCGAAAAATCAGATAAGATAGTTTCTTCCGTCCTCTACCTTCTGTCTTCTATTTTTTTTCCGGTTTTACCGAACTCAAAAGCCTTTCCAAATCTTCAGGCTCCGTGGTCCGCCAAACATTTTCGTAGCTGATAAGATTCCGGCTGTAAAGGTTTACCAGGGACGTATTCATGGTGTGCATCCCTTCCCGCACCCCGGTCTGAATGGCCGAATAAATCTGATGGGTTTTACCCTCGCGGATTAAACTGCGTATGGCCTGGGTAGCGACCATAACCTCACAAGCCAAAACCCTTCCTTTACCGCCGACTTTGGGAATTAACTGCTGAGAAAAAACCGCTTGAATGACAAAAGATAACTGCACTTTAATTTGAGCCTGGAATTGAGAAGGAAAAATGTCGATAATCCGGTTTATCGTCTGAACGGCATCGTTGGTATGCAAGGTAGTAAAAACCAAATGGCCTGTTTCGGCAATAGTCATGGCCGCTCTCACCGTCTCTAAATCACGCATTTCACCAATGAGAATGACATCCGGATCCTGCCTTAAAACATATTTAAGGGCGTTGGCAAAAGAATAGGTGTCACTGCCAATCTCTCTCTGGCTAACCACACTTTTCCTGTGCTGATGCACATATTCGATAGGGTCTTCAACGGTAACTATGTGGCAGCGACGCTCCTGGTTAATAAAATCGGTCATTGAAGCAAGAGAAGTCGATTTCCCGCTGCCGGTAGCTCCGGTGACTAAAACCAAACCTTTGGGTTTACGGACTATCTCCCGGGTAACCGGAGGCAAGCCCAGTTCTTCGAAATTAAAAATTTTTAGAGGGATGCGGCGGATCGCCGCCGAGACATAGCCCCGGTGATGGTAAATATTTACCCGAAACCGGCTAAGCCCGGCAATTTCAAAGGAAAAATCCAATTCGTGTTTTAATTCAAAACGCTTTTTTTGCTCTTCAGAAATAATACTGTAAATAAGTTCCCGGCAGGTCTCAGGCGTTAAAACGTCAAAATCGGTAGGAATCAAATTTTCATCTATCCGCAGCTGGGGAGAAACACCGGCGATAAGATGCAGGTCGGATGCTTCTCTCTCGACAATTAAATTCAATAACTCTTTGAATTTGACCATTTTTTACCTCATTTTATAAGGGCCTACGTCCGTTCTTAATTTTAAAATCCTAAAACTTGCCCCGGGCTTTCTTTACGGGCGCGGGAGACGGCTTCCTTCACTTTACCGACTAAGTCGGCGCTTTCCACTCCGTCCAACGGGGAGGAGACAACCCCGCCATTTACCACCAGCTCAAGTTGCTCATGAGAAATAAAACCCTGCACTTTCTTCAGAAGCAATTCCCCCTCAACCAGGGATTCTTTTTTATTCTTCTCAGGAAGAATAACCATAAATTCACCCGGCTGGGTGTGGGCGACTTTTTCAACACCTTTTAGACTTTGCCTTATTACCCTGCTTACCTCTTTAAGGAGATAATTCGTCTTGGCAACTCCTTGAGTTTCCTCAAACTTTTTTATCGGGACAATTTCTAAAACGAATAAACTGCAGGGACGCTGAAAAAGCATCGCCCGTCTAATTTCTTCTTTCCAGCGGTTGCGGAAATACTGGGCGTTATAAAGGCCGGTTACTTCATCCCTTACCGATAAGGTGCGCGTCTTCTCCAACAATTGGTTCTTTTCCTTTTCAGAGACAATTAAGCGCTTCTCATATTGCTCTAACTCCTGCATATTCTGCTGCAGGCGGGCAATGACAAAATTCATCGTGTCGCGTAATTCTCCTATTTCATCTTCGCTCATCACCTTTATCTGCTGGGCAAAGTTGCTATTCTGGACAATCGTTCTGGCCTCAGCAGTCAGCTTTAAAATGCGCTGGATTATGTTTCGGACGAAATATAGGCCGACGAGAGAAAGGGCAACTACCAGTACAACCACGCAAAGTAACTGAAAAGGTAGTCTTTCCCTGGGGAAAATGCTAAGAAAGCCAGGGAGGTTGCTGGATATACGGACGCGCTGGTACAGTTGGAAAGCCTGCTGCTGTAAAACCATGAAAAGAAGCAGAATCGGAATAATCGTCCCTAAAGCGAAAGTAGCCCATAATTTATGCCGTAAACCCCGCGGAGCCATCGCCCATTTTTTTCTAAATTCTTGATAAGACATTTCCCCCTCCTTTTTTAAAACGCCTCTCTCTATCAGGCAGGCGTAAATCTCCAGTAATACACAGTATTAGAAATGAACCTCCATTGCTCTGGGTGGACAAGCTTTAATGCATAACTCGCAGGCAATACATTTAGAATTATCAAAATTGACTTTTCTGGTCTTGAAATCAAAGGTTAAGGCTTGAGTAGGACAAATGGTCACACAGGCGCCGCAATGGGTGCATCTTTCTTCGTTTCGGACAATATCCTGGCTGAGGAGCTGAATCTTTAGTCCGATTTTCTCCAGAAATTTTACCCCCTCCTGATATTTTTTTTCCTGACCGCTTAATTCTAAAACCAAAAGCCCCTCTTCTTCCGGGGTAACCGAGGCCCTAAGGATATTAAATTCTAAATCAAAATCCTTGACCAGGCGGCAAATAATGGGTTGATCGACTAATTGTTGAGGAAAACGCAGAACGATTTTTTTGGTTACCTTAAGTTTTTCAGACATGTTCAGGCTTTCCTTCCCGGAAGAAATTCCACCGGCTCGGTTAAGAAAAATTCCTTTTTTAAAATCCAATTTTTTAAAATTTCACAAATCTCCCGCGCCTTAAAATAGCTGGAAAGAGAAGTCGTGGGGACATCCTTCCCTTTTACCCTAATCTTTCCCGACTTTAGCTCCTGGTAATTTACCTCACCTAAAATCCGGCCGGTCCCCTGAGGATAATCACGGCTGTAATCGACTACCTGCGTCCAGATATCGGCGTCTTTCACCGCGGCAAATTTAATTACCTCTTCGTCTAAAACCGGAAGAGGAATACCAATACCGACGGTGAGAGTAGCCCCATAACCGAGGAAACTGGCACCCACCAGCCATTTATCGCTCATTCCCTTTAGATCGCCTTTAACGGATAATGTCCCCGCAGGAATATACGGAACCCCGTTTTTCTTTCTGGCTTCCCGGGGAGAATGCTGGGTGCCCGGGCCAACAACATAACCTATTCCTCCGCCAAGAAAAATCCTGGTTCCCAGCCCAACCGTTCGATAATAAGGGTCATTCAGTAAAGGGGAAAGCTGTCCGGCACTGCAATAACTGGCGCTGCCTAAGTTGGGCTTTAGCATTCCCATATAGGTATAGATAATTTTATCGGAAAGATTGACGGCGCAATTATAGTTCTGATAGGCATTGCGGGGATTGAAAAGAAAAGCTTCGCTCATTTCCTTTAAAGAAATTTCAGTCTCAAGTGTATCCAGAGGATAACAATCCGTGCGGCAACCAATAGCTTTAAGTTTTACCTTTTTGCCAGCGACCAAATCTTCAATAACATGCCCGCCTCCATATCTAAATTCTCCCGGATAAATTCTGTTAGCCGGATCAGTCGTGACTAATTCAGTTACCCCGATATAGACATCAACGGCAGCCAGGCCGCAATAAACAGGCACATCATTGAGCCAGGCCCTTTGCATTTTCGTTTTAGGCCTGGTATGCCCCAGACAGAGAAAAGCCCCTGAGGAACACATCGGCCCAAAGGTAGCCGTGGTAACCACGTCTACTTCCCGGGCAACCCGGGCCGTTCCTTTCTTCTCAACCAGGTCGATAATCTCCTCGGCGTTAACGACTACCGCTTTACCCTCTTTTATTTTCTCATTAATCTCGGCGATGGTTCTAATCATACTGCAAATTACCTTCTTTTTAGTTTTTTGACGATTAATTCAGCCACCCTTTTCCCGGAGAGAAACATTCCGCCAAAAATAGGGCCCATCCGGGGAGAGCCAAAAACCGCATTGGCGGCCATCCCGGAAACAAAAAGACCAGGGAAAATTTCCCTGGCATTCTTGACTACGGCAGATTCGGCCGGGTCAACCCACATCGAACCCTCACCGATAATCTTTCCCTTCGGTGTTTTTAATCTTCCCACTTTGCGGGAGACTAAAGAGCTGACTTCGGCCGGATGACCGGTAGCATCGAGAACTATCTCCGATGATAAAGCTATCGGGTCAATATGATACTCGCCTTGATTTACCAACGTCCAGTTAACAACCACACCAGCCAGGCTTTTTTTCCTAATAACCACGTCTTCAACGGTAATACCGTTAAAAATTTTTGCCCCCCGGTCTATGGCCGCCGCGGTCAATTTTGCCGCCGTCTCAATGGCATCAGCAATCAATAACCCTTCTTTAGTCTTAAACTTAATTTCGAACTTTTCTAAAATAGGCCCGGCTTTCTTTCCCAAAACAATCCGGGGATACATCATCCCACCGCCCCAGATACCGCCGCCAAGACTAAATTTTTTCTCTAATAAAAGAACATTAATCTTCTTCTCGGCCAAAAAACTAGCCGCCACTAATCCCGAAGGCCCTCCGCCGACAATAATTACCTGGCTGACGAGAGACCCTAAAAAATCGTCAATGCTGGAATTAATGATATGATAACTTATTCTTGTCTCAAGCATAATAAGAAAGAGGCCTTCTAAATGTATCAGAGCAATATAGGTAGTATTAAAACATATATACAGCTTTGTGTCAAGAAATTTAAAGGCAACCGGCTTTAAACCTATGAGCGCAAAGAGAAAAGAGACATCGACACTTGGTTTGTTAAAAAATAAATTCTAATGAGGAGAAAATGCGGAAGGGGTTATTATCGTTTGAATTTCTTCTCTAATTCTTTCCAGGTAAGTTTGATGGCCGTGGGGCGGCCGTGGGGACAATTAAAGGGCTGTTCGGCCTTTTTCCAATCTTGGATTAAAGCGGTCATCTCCTTTTGGCTTAATTTATCCCCCCAGCGGACGGCCGAATGGCAGGCAATAAGCTGGTAAATCTTCTCCTCGGGGAAAGAAACAGACATATTTTTGAACTCATCCAAAAGATCATAAACCAGGGGCTTGGGATCAGCTTTTTTAAAGATTGCCGGCAGGGCGCGGATGATAAAAGTCTGGCCGCCAAAAGGCTCGATTTCAAAACCCAAATTTCCCAAAGAAGGGATAACCTTCTTTAAAAGAACCGCTTCCTCAGTTGACACCTCCATTTTAACCGGGATAAGAAGACTTTGCACCGAGAGGCTCTTTTTCTCTTTAAGCCGGTCAAAAAGAATGCGTTCGTGGGCGGCATGCTGGTCAATGATAAAAAGGGCCTCTTCATCATGATAAATAATGAAACTTTTTTTAATCTGAAGACAAGTGCCGACGGGTAAATCATCCGAAGAAGGCAAAGCCGGGGCTAATTCCTCTTTAACCAGATACTGGTTAATGGCCTCTTTAATCCCCTCTTCTCTATGGTGAGTTTTTTTCTCTCCATAGGAGGTCTCCGAGGGGAAAAATGCTTCAGCTTCTTTTCCCTTTTCTTCTTCGGTGACAACAATCCGGGGGATGGGTTCTGATTCTTTCAAGATTTTTCTGGTTATTTCGCCAAGTAAATCGTGAATTAAACGGCTGTTTTTAAAACGGGCCTCCCTTTTGGTGGGATGGATATTGACATCGACTTCGCCCGGAGGAACCTCCAGAAAAATTATCGCCGCCGGCATCCGGCGGGGCTCAAGAAAGGTATGATAGCCCTGGATAAGGCCGTGAGATAACGAAGGCGAGGCAATCCATCTTTTATTTACATAGAAGAAAAGATAATTGCGGTCGAGGCGGCTGTAAGCGGGCTTGGCGATAAAACCGGAAATTGAAACCCTGGGATTTTGAAATTTTAGAGGAATGAGCTCGCCGGCTAAATCCTTACCTAAAAGCTGGCCGATTCTCCGGGTGAGATTACCGGTTTTTAAAGCTTTAATAATCTCCTTTTTATTCTGCCGGAGAGAAAAGGAAATCTCCGGATGAGATAAGGCCTCCCGGGTGAAAATCTGATGGATATGGGAAAGCTCGGTCGTATCGGCCTTTAAGAATTTGCGGCGGGCGGGAAGGTTATAAAAAAGATTTTTTACCTCGACCGTCGTCCCCTGGGGAAAACCTAGTTTTTTGAAGGATATTTTTTTCCCGCCGTGAATATTCAATTCTGACCCCAGGGTTTCGCCCTTTGGGGCGCTGGTCAGTTTGAATTGGGAAACGGCCGAGATACTGGCTAAAGCCTCTCCGCGAAAGCCCAGGGTAGAAATATTTTCTATATCCTCAAAGAAAACAATTTTACTGGTGGCGTGCCTTTGACCAATAAGTTTTAGGTCATCCGGATTAATGCCCAGGCCGTTATCAGAAAGACGAATAAGGGTTTTGCCTCCCCCTTCTATCTCTACCTTAATATCAGAACTTCGGGCATCGATGGAATTTTCTATCAGCTCTTTTACCACCGAAGCGGGACGCTCCACAATCTCTCCGGCGGCAATGCGGCTGGCAACTTTGTCGGGCAGGATTTTAATATTATTCATCATTCACTCCTCTTAAGAAATCAGATGACAGATGTCAGAAAAATCTGTTTTCTGTCATCCGTCTTCTTTTCTACATTTCTTCTGCCACTCGATTATTTTGTTCAAGGCCTCAATAGGGGTCATCTTCTCAAGGTCCAAGCTCTTTATCTCCCCGACCAAGGGATGCTCCCCGGCACTTTCGAAAAGACCCAGCTGGGATTCCCCCTGGGCCTCGGCAGAGTCGGCTAATTTGGGCAGGCCGGAGCTGTCGACACTATTAATTTCCAAAGTATTTAAAACCTCTTTGGCCCTTTCGACGACCATTTTAGGCAGCCCGGCCAGGCGGGCCACATGAATGCCGTAGCTATGGTCAATACTTCCGGCAACTACTTTATAAAGAAAAATGACTTCATCATTCCATTCCCTGACGGCTACATTAAAATTTTTCACCCGCTTCAAGGTTAAACTTAACTCCGTCAATTCATGGTAATGAGTGGCAAATAAAGTCAAAGGTTTTTTATCCTCCAGGCGGTGAAGATACTCAACCACCGCCCAGGCAATGCTTAAACCGTCAAAGGTGCTGGTGCCCCGGCCGATTTCATCGAGAATGACCAGGCTCCTTTCAGTAAGGTTATTCAAGACATTGGCCGTCTGGCACATCTCGACCATAAAGGTGCTCATTCCCCGGGCGAGATTATCCGAAGTGCCAATGCGGGTAAGAATCCTGTCGACCAGGCCGATTCTGGCTTTTTTAGCCGGGATAAAGGTGCCCATCTGGGCCATTAATACCAAAAGGGCAACCTGCCTGATGTAGGTCGACTTTCCGGCCATATTGGGTCCGGTAATAATCAAAATCTGATTCTCTTCCTGATCGAGTAAAATAGGATTGGGAACAAACTTGTTACTACCCAGTAAATCTTCCAGAACCGGGTGGCGGCCTTCTTCGATATTAATGGCATTACCTTCATCCAATTCCGGACGGGTATAATTTTTCGAAAGACTAACACCGGCCAAATCGGCCAAAACATCCAGATGGGCGAACTTCCCGGCTAAACCCTGAATAGAAGAAACCTCACTGGCTAAACTTTCTCTTATCCGGGTGAAAAGGGTATATTCCAATTCTAAAATCCTCTCCTCCGCCCCTAAAATCTTTACTTCATGCTCCTTAAGAGCCGGGGTGATAAACCTTTCGGCATTAACCAGGGTTTGCTTTCTAACATAATCAGGAGGAACCAGGGAAAGATTGGCCTTGGTTACCTCGATATAATAGCCGAAAACCCTATTATACCTAACCTTGAGCGAATTTATACCGGTGCGTTTGATTTCCTCCTTCTGGAGATTTACTATCCAATCTTTTCCGCTTCGGGTGATGCTTCTTAATTCATCAAGCTCCTGGTTATACCCCTCTTTTATCAAACCGCCGTCCCGCAGGGAAAGGGGCGGCTCATCAACAATAGCTTCATCGATTAAATCGGTAATCCGGGAAAGCGGGAAAAGGGCCCGGTCAATCTCTTTTAAAATTTTCGCCCGGGAGTGAGCAAGCATCTTTTTAAATGCGGGAATGCGTTTTAAGGTATTGCCTAAATTCAGGAGGTCGCGGGCATTGGCCGTGCCCAGGGAAATGCGGGCAATAAGACGCTCCAAATCGCCGATTCCTTTCAAGGTCTCAATTAACCCTTCACGGAGTTTATCATCCTCGACTAAATTCTCTATCCCGTCCTGCCGCTTTGTAATTTCTTCAAGATTCAATAAAGGCTGTTCAATCCAGTTTACCAGAAGCCGGCCGCCCATGGCCGTCTGGGTGTTATCCAAAATAGATAAAAGGGTGCCGAATTTTTCCCCGGATAAATTACGGGTTAATTCCAAGCTCCGACGGGAATCAATATCAACGGCCAGGAAATCCCGGGGCGAATAAAGGGAAAGGCGGGTAAGATGCAAAAGCTCCGTTTTCTGAAGCTCCTGAAGATAGCTGAGTAGCCCTCCGGCGGCAGCTATGCCCAATTTACATTCTTCGATGCCAAATCCGGCCAAGCTCCCGGTTTTAAAATGGGATAATAAGGTCTCATAGGCAGTTTCGTATAAAAATGACCATTCCTGATAAGGGGTAATGAGGCAACTGTTCCATTTCTTTATTCTTTCAATGGCCTCCAGAGAGAGAAGATTCTCGGGAATGAGGACTTCGCTGGGATTGATTCTTTCCAGTTCATCCAGGGAATTTTCCAGATTGCCGAATTCGGCAATTTTGAATTCGCCGGTAGAAAGGTCAACCAGAGAAAGGCCGGCTTTATCTTCGGAGATAACCAGAGAGATAATAAAGTTATTTACTTTCTCCTCGAGAAGATTCGGCTCGGTTAAACTGCCCGGGGTAATCACCCGGATAATCTCGCGCTTGACAATCCCTTTGGCCAGTTTAGGATCCTCTACCTGATCGCAAATAGCCACTTTAAAACCGCCTTTAATCAGACGGGCAATGTAGGAATCAACAGCGTGATAAGGGACGCCGCACATAGGCACCCGCCGGCCTTTACCGCCCTGACGGGCAGTCAGGGTTATATCTAAAGCCTTCGAGGCTATTTTGGCATCTTCAAAAAACATCTCGTAAAAATCACCCAGACGGAAAAGAAGAAGGGCCTGAGGATAATCATTTTTTATCTTCAGGTATTGGTTCATCATTGGGGTAAGATTGAGTTTATCGGTCATTTTCCCGAAACCACCATCCCCGGAAGGTTTTCTTGGGTCTCTATCTTCTCAACCATCACACCTGCCGCTTCTTCATCAGGGAAATCGCCAATCCTTACCCGGTAAAAAGTAACCCCGTCTTTTTCGGCCGAGACCAAATAAACCTGATAGCCTTTTCGGCGAAGCCGGGCAACTAATCTCTCGGCCCTCTTCTTCGTACTAAAAGCACCCACCTGGACGGCATAAGTCTTTCCCTGATAATTTTCAGGAGAGAAAATATCTTTTCCTTTTTTTTTCTCTAAATCCAGGCTCTGAGGAAATTCCTCCTTTAATCTGTCCAAGATTTTTTTGCTTTTATCCCGCTCCCCTTTTTCCAGATAAACCTCAGACAAACTCTGATAGATACCGGCTTTATTCTCCCATCGGGGATAATCTTTGAGAAGTGATTCCAATTCTTTCTCGGCCTGGTCGATTTTCCCCCTATTAAGATAGGCAGAAGCTAAATTAAAACGGGCCTGCGGGATGAGACGGCTCCGGGGATATAGACTAATAAATTCTTCAAAGGAATCAATGGCTTTATTGAATCGTTTTTCTTCGTAATCACAGGAGCCAATGGATAAAAAAGCCGTTTCGGCCTCTTCGCCTTGAGGAAAAAGCTTTAAATATTTCTGCCAGGCGAGTTTGGCCTGACGGAAATTTCCGAAGGTAAAATAATGCCGGGCAATGCGCCCCTGAGAGAGGCAAGCAAACCCTGACTGGGGATAATCTTTGATAATCCTTTCGTATTGCTTCAACGCCCGGTAAGAATCGGATTCGGATTCCGCTAAAAAGAATTTTACCTCCGGGAGATAATCACTGTCAGGATATTGCTTGATAAAGGATTGAGCGGATTTTCTGCCCGTCTCTATTTTGTTTTCCTTAACCAGCTTCTTAAAGTTTCGATAGGAATCATCTTCAGCGGGAATAGAAGCCCAAAGTGATAGATTAAATAAAAATACCAAAAAAAGTAATAAAAAAATTCGCTTAATCAATCTCTTTACCTAATAACCGCCAGGAACCGGTTTCTTCAATTAAAACATCTATGATTTTACCCAGGGGCTTTGATTTCGATTTGAAAATAACGATTTTATTGCCCCGGGTTCTTCCGATAAACCTGGTTTTATCCCCGGCACTTATTCTCTCAACCAAAACCTCAAGCGTTTGCCCCTTTAACCCTTTGTTTTTCTCAAAAGCAATCTTTTCCTGAATCTCCAGGGTTTCAGCCAGCCTTTTTTCTTTTTCTTCTTGCGAGATATTATCTTTTAGCTTCTCCGCCCGGGTCCCTTCACGGGGTGAGTATTTGAAAATAAAGGCGTTGTCGAATTCAACTTCTCTTATTAAGTCTTTAGTCAAGCGGAAGTCTTTTTCGGACTCTCCCGGAAAGCCAAGGAGGATATCTGAGGTGATAGAGGCTTCAGGAACTATTTTACGAATCTTTTCAATAATTTCAAGATAATTATTTCGGCCATAGCCCCGCCTCATCGCTTTGAGAACCCTATCGGAGCCGGATTGCACCGGAAGATGGAAATGTTCCGAGACTTTAGAAAGATTAGCCACCGCCTCAATTAATCTTTCACTTACATCCCGGGGATGGGCGGTAAAAAAGCGGATACGTTCGATACCGGAGACTTTATTTAATTCTTCCAATAAATCAACAAAATCGATATCACCTAAATCCTTGCCGTAGGAAAGAACATTCTGCCCCAAAAGGGTAATTTCTTTAACTCCCCCTTCGGCTAAAGCCGTGACTGTCTCTAAGATTTCTTTCTGCGGGCGGCTTTTTTCCCGGCCGCGGACATAAGGGACAATACAGAAACTGCAAAAATTGTTGCAGCCGCGGATTACGGAAACCCAGGCCTGATAAGGAGTACCTCTTTTTGCCAGGGATTCAGAGATAAAAGGCTCACGGCCATTATCAAGTGCGACTACCCTATCCAAAGGATTCCTTAAGGATTTAATAATCCGGGGGAGTTGATAAAAAGAATGGGGGCCGACAACCATATTTACATGAGGCGCCCGGCGGAAAATATTTTCTTTTTCCCTGGCACTCATACAGCCAGAAACGCCAATTAAAAGAGAAGGATTCCTATCCTTTATCTTTTTTAATTCCCAGACCTGCCCGTAGGCTCGGTCTTCGGCATGTTTTCTAACAGAACAGGTATTAACCAGGGCAATATCAGCCAAAGCCGGCTTATCAACCAGCTTAAAGCCTTCTTTCTCTAAC
>CAZDME010000010.1:0-24128 GCA_964506785.1 uncultured bacterium
TGTCCACGAGAATCTCCCCGTTCCGGTCACAAATGAGCCCGCGTTTTGCCGTAAGAGGAATCAAGCGAATGCTGTTATTTGTGGCTAACCGGCTGTATTTGGCGCCACAGATTACCTGCAGAAAAAAAAGGAAGGGAATAATGATTAAGGGAGGAATCAGGCTCAGGCCGACTATTAATCTCGCTTTTTTAGCTGTGATTAGCTCGTTCATTTTTTTTGGATATTTTTTTCATTAAGGGAAAAACGACCAACCCGACAATAAGGTTATAACTTATGTAAAATGCGATTTTAACCAAAATGGCCAAAGAAAAAGGTTGGGGTGTTGCCGAGAATAGAAGAATAACCCAGGTAAAAATTCTGTCAAGTAAACTGAAAATAACGATAATTGCTGCCTGGGCGCCAAGGCTTTCATATACCTTCCGGCCGATAAGACTTACGAGAAATCCGCATAGGACCTTGGAAAGGGCATTAGTTCCCAGGTTGACCGAGGAAAAGATATCTTCTAATAATCCCCCTAAAAAACCGTAGGATATCCCCCGGTAACTTCCTTGAAAGAATCCGATGGCCAGAACGATTACTAAAATTAAGTCGGGCTTAACGCCGAAAATTTTAAACCGGGAAAAAATTGTTACTTGAAGGATTAAACCGGCCGCAATAGCAAAGAATAAGATTATTTTTTTCATTTTTCAGCGGTTATTATTACTACTTCCTCAAGATGGGAAAAATTTACCGTGGGGGTTACTCTTATTTGTTGAAAAAGTTCTGTTTCTCTTTTTTTTACTGAAACAACCTGACCGACTCTCAAGCCTTTCGGGAAAACACCTCCTTGTCCGGAGGAAATAATCGCATCCCCCTCTTTCAGTTCTTCTCTTAAGGAAATATAGTTTAACTGGCACCAAAAATCATTAGTCCCGGAAATAACCCCCTGGGTCCTATTTCGTTCGACCAGAACGGCTATCTGGCTATTGCTGTCGAGAATAGTCATTATTTTAGATTGATGCGGTGTCGTCTCGATAATCCGTCCGACTAATCCCAGGGGCGTAATCACCGGGAAATTACGCTTCACGCCATCGGCATTTCCTTTATCGATAAAAATAACTTTATTCCAATTAGTCGCATCGCGGCCGATAACCTGGGCAGAAATTAACTTCAGAGGAGTTTTTTCGGCAAAGCCATGCAGTCTTCTTAAACGCTTATTCTCCCGGGCCGTTTCTTGCCAGATGTCTCGTTCCGCCTCCAAATTGGCTATTTTTTCGGAAAGCAACCGGTTCTTTTTTTGAAGTTCCTTTAAATCTAATTCTTCCCTTTTAAGATCCAAAACATTCGGATTGATTTTAGAGGCTGCCCGTTGAAAGGGAGAAAAAAGAAAGATTACCTTATTCTTAATCGAACGCTGACATTCAGGGCTCAGGAAAAGAAGCAGGAGACAAAGAAGGGAAAAAGCAATTAGGACTAAGCTCTTTTTTATTTTAATCAGGTGAGAGGAAAAGAAAAACAAAGGGATATAAAACCTTACCTATAAGTTCCTTCTTTTATACTGGCTTTAAGCTTTTTTAAAAGATTAATTTCATCCAAAACCTTTCCTGCTCCCAGAACCACCGCGGTTAAAGGATCCTCGGCAATATGAACGGGAAGATTCGTTTCTTCCGATATTAGTTTATCAATCCCGCGGAGAAGGGCCCCCCCGCCGGCCAGGACCAACCCCCGGTCGACTATATCCGATGAAAGCTCCGGAGGTGTTTGTTCCAGGGTGACCTTGACTGCTTCGACGATACCGGCCACCGGTTCGCTTAACGATTCTCGTATTTCTTCGGAAGTAATGGTAATCGTTTTAGGAAGCCCGGCTACCAGGTCCCTCCCTTTTACTTCCATGGTCATTTCTTCGGTCAAGGGATAGGCGGAGCCGATTTTAATCTTTATATCTTCGGAGGTTCTTTCCCCAACCATCAAATTATACGCCCGTTTTAAATATTGAATAATGGCATCGTCCATCTCATCTCCTCCGACGCGGATACTTTTGCTGCAGACAATTCCCGCCAGAGAAATAACGGCTACTTCGGTTGTTCCTCCGCCGATATCGATAATAATGTTTCCCGCCGGCTCAACTACCGGCAGGCCCACGCCAATAGCCGCCGCCATTGGCTCTTCGATTAGATAAACCTCGCGGGCGCCGGCATGTTCTGCCGAATCTTTAACCGCCCGTTTCTCGACTTCGGTAATCCCTGAAGGGATAGCCACAATCACCCGGGGGCGCACTAAAGTGCGGCGGTTATGGACTTTGGTGATAAAATAACGCAGCATACTTTCGGTGATTTCAAAATCGGCGATTACTCCATCCTGAAGAGGTCTGATTGCCACCACGCTCCCCGGGGTTCTCCCGAGCATCCTTTTGGCTTCATTTCCAACCGCCAGAACCATATTTGTCCCTTTTTGTATGGCTACTACCGAAGGTTCGCAAAGAACAATACCCTGCCCTTTAACATAAACTAAAGTGTTGGCCGTTCCCAGATCAATACCCATATCTCTTGAGAAAAGCCCTAATAGATAATCAAAAATCATTTTTTACTCAGTCCTTTGAATGCTTTTGACGGTGTCGGTCTCTGATACCTGTTTATTCTGTTTGATTATTTTCACCACCGAGGTATTTTCATATAGCTTAAGGATTTTTCCCTGGGCAATATTTTCTTCGCCTCGGAAAAAACCCAAAAGTATATTTTCCGGCAGGCCTTTTTTCATTCCTAAACTGATTACCGCATATCCATAGTCGTTATCTACGGCTAAAACTTCACCCTGCCAGGACGGGCTTTCTTGAACGACGATTTTATCTAAGGTTATCTGGGTTTCGTTTTCTCCCGCATTCCCCAGCCGGGCCAGCAACGATTTATTTTTTTCCATGAGATTAGAGAGGCGTTGTTCTAATTTATCTTTTTCCTCTTTGACCTGGCTTACTCTTTTTTCAAGAAGCTTCCGCATATCTTTTAATTTCGAAAAATTACTTTCCAGAACAGTTCTTTCTTCTTTTACCTCGGTCAGTTCCTGGATAAGGTTACTGACTTGTGTTTCTTTCTTTTCCAGGTTCAGGCTATATTCAAGCTTCATATCCTTAATACTCTGGTTTAACTGGTTGATAGTCATCTCTTTTTTGTTCAGGGTCGATTCTAATGTTGTTTTTTCTTCAAGCAGAGTCTGGAGCTCGTTTTCCAGGGTTAATCTTTTTTCATTCTCCTGGTAGTACATTACGCCTAATCCAATACAGGCAAACGACAACAATATAGCTAAAATTATACCTACTTGTCCCCATTTAGTCATCTAACCCCCTCCTTTGTAACTGGCGGCTACTATAGCATAGTAATAACAGTTTGTAAAGGAATTTTTAAAGCCTCCTTTTTTTCTTGAAGTTCAACCCGAAATAAGGTAGTATAGGAGTATCGCTTGAATTTTTCCTATTTTAGAACATTGCAAATAACGGAGGGAAAAGGTGCTTTTGCGAAAAATGCGAAAAAAGGTTAAAGTGATTATGTGGTTCACTTTGCTTCTTATTGTCCCGGCTTTCATCTGGTGGGGCATAGGTTCGACTACGGCTTCAAGAAAGAATCTACTTGCCAAGGTCGACGGCATTCCGATTACCCTGGACCAGTTTTCTCAAGCCTTTAATCTGCTTTATAACCGTTACGCCCTGTTATTCTCCAGCCTGGGCGAAGACGAATTTCGGGAAAAGATTCGAGGCCTTAATATCGAAAAACAAACTTTCTCTTTCCTCATCGAAAATATCCTTTTGCAAAGAGAGATAAAAAAACGGCAGATTAAGATAAGCGACGATGAAGTTGCCGGGGCAATTAGGAAAGAACCGTTTTTCCTCAATCCCGATGGCGCTTTTGACAAAGGGAAATTTACGCGGGCTATCGAAAATGTTCCCGAAGGTCAATGGCAGATTTGGGAGGATCAGGTGCGTTCCAGGCTCGCCTTGGAAAAGCTGAAAAACCAAATTATTGCTCAGGCCGCTCCCGGGGATAAAGAAACAGCCTATGCTGCCTGGCTGAGTAATTTAAAGAGCCAGGCGAAAATTGTCCAGAAAAACGAACTGCCCGAATTAGTCGAATAAAATATCCGGGAACCTCAGATTTTTCTAAAGATAAAAACCGCCGATAGAATTCCCAGCGCGCTGCAAACGTTAATTTTCAGATTGAATCCGAAAGTCAAGGTTAAAACAATTAGATTCCAGGTGCTCGGGACTAAAGAAAGGTTTGGTCCCTGGACGAAAAACTGATGGATTTTCCCTGCCGGCATTATTATCCCGATAATTTCGCCGATTAATCCGCCTAAAATCGCTCCGATGATAATAATCAGCAAGAGCAGCCCCAAGTTTTTGCCTACCCTAAACATTCTATTTTTTCTCCTTTTCTTTTTTGAATTCAAAATTACTCTGGACGAATTTATCCATAGAAATTTCCCTTTCTTTCCGCCCGGGGACATTTTTAACCAGCCAGATGCTATGGGTGGGGCATTTTTTTACGCATTCACCGCAGGCGACGCAGATATTCGGATTTATCCGGGGCAGATTATTTTCCAGAACAATCGCTCCCACCGGGCAAACCTTAACGCAAAGGCCGCAGCCAATACAGCCAACTTCACAGACCTCTTTTACCTGTTTCGCTTTATCTTGGGAACGACAAAGGACAAAAATCCGCTGCGTTCGTGGGACCAGTTCGATAATTTCCCGGGGGCAACTTTCTACACACCGGCCGCAGCCAACGCATTTATTTTCATCGATTTTCGGCAGGTCGTTTTCCCTCATTGATATCGCCCCGAAGGGACAGCTGGCCACACAGGTTCCTAAACCTAAGCATCCGTAGATACAGCCTTTTTTCCCTCCGGCGGTCAAGAGAGCCGCCCGGCAGTCTTTTATCCCCTGATAATCGAATTTTTCTTTGGCTTCTTTATTTCCGCCGCGGCAGCGGATTAAAGCAATTTGTTTTTCCCTGATTACCAGCTCTACCCCCATTATTTTTGCGATTTTCCGGGAGACATCTTCTCCTCCGACACAGCAAAGGTCAGGGGCAACTTTACCCTCGGTGACGGCCTCGGCATAGGCGCGGCATCCCGCAAAACCGCAGGCGCCGGAATTACCTCCGGGAAGAATTTCTAAAATTCTTTCTGACCTTGGGTCGTTTTTGACCGCCAGTTTTTTGTAAGCCAGGCTCAGGCCCAAGCCCATCATTAAACCCAAACCGCCCAGTATTACTGCCGAGAGAAGTATCATATCGAAATGTCGTTAACCGAAAAAGTAATTTTTTTTACAAAGTATTAAAACTTTTCTTTATACACGTTCCAGGCCGTCTACAGCCCAAACAATCCTTGGAAGCCCAGAAAAGTCAAAGCCAGGAGGCTGGCAGTTATAAAAATAATGGGATGCTCTTTAAATACATCCGGAATCGGCGCTAAAATTATTTTTTCCCGCAGGCTGGCAAAAATGACAATGACAACGGTATAGCCGACTCCGGTAGAAAAACTGTAAACCAGGGTTCTAAACAAACTCAGGGAATAATCTATGGAGAGAAAAGCCACCGCCAGAATCGCGCAGTTAGTCGTAATTAAAGGCAGATAAATACCCATGGCCTGGTAAAGCGCCGGGCTGAAGCGACGGATTACCATCTCTTCCAGCTGCACCAGGGTAGCAATGGCCAGGATAAATGAAGCTGTTCTAAGGAAAGTCAGGTCAAGGTGAAAGATTGAAGTTTCCGGGGCAAGGAGAAAATAATAGATTAACCACCCGGTTAAGGAGGCTATTACCATGACGAAGATAACCGCCAGGCCCATTCCCAGCGAAGTTTTCATCTCTTTAGAAACGCCAAAAAAACCGCAGAGTCCCAGGAAACGCATTAAGAGGATGTTATTTATCAATATGGCGTTTAAGGCAAGCAGGAAGATATTCAACTCATTCATATTATCGTTTTCCCTTTCAGGCGCTTAAGCCCGGCGATAAGAAAACCGATGGTCAAAAAAGCTCCGGGTGGTAAAATCATCAATGCTGCCGGGGAAAATCCGCTTCCCAGCAAATTTATTTTAAACGGCGGGATAAAAAGAAAAGGCGCCGGATTGGCAATTGCTCCGGTGCCCAGCACTTCTCTAATCAAACCGATAACCGAGATTGCCAATAAAAACCCTATTCCCATGCCCAAGCCGTCAATTAAAGAATTTAAAAGAGTATTTTTAGAAGCAAAGGCTTCGGCCCGTCCCAGGATGATACAGTTTACTACAATCAGGGGCACAAAAACCCCCAGTGATTTATAAAGCGAAGGTAGATAGGCATGCATGGTATAATCGGTTATAGTAACGAAAGTAGAGATAATAATGATAAATACCGGAATTCTAATCTGGCTGGGAATAATCCGCCGGATTAAGGAAATGGACATATTAGAACAGATTAAGACAAATATAGTGGCCAATCCCATCCCGAAGGCATCGCGGAGAGTCGTTGAGCAGGCAAGGATTGGGCAAAGGCCGATCATTAAAATCAAAACCGGATTTTCCCAAATAATTCCTCTTTTAAAAATATTTTTCACTTTCGCCTCTTACTTTCTATTTCTACCCTGATCCCCTGATTACCCGATCTCCTGATTACCTGATCCCAAAAACTTGCACCTCGTAGGTGCAAGTTTTTGGTGCAAGGTTTTATTCGTTCTTTCTTAATTTTTCCTTTAAATTTTCCTCAAAAAATATTACCGCCTCTTTAAACCCTTTGGTAACCGCCCGGGAAGAGATGGTTGCCGAGGTCACCGCCTCGATTTTCCCTTGAGACGGTTCGTCCTTAATTAAGCCGAGTTCATCCTTATTTTTCCCTTTAAATTGCCCCAAAAAAACCGGCTCCAATATTTTCGCCCCTAACCCGGGAGTTTCATTTTGTTCTAAAATTTGAAAATTTGAAACCGTCCCGTCCAAATCCAGGCCGACTAACATTTTTATTTTTCCGCCGTAACCGGCGGCGCTTACGGGAATTATCACTCCGATTAAATTTTCATCCGCGCCGAAAGCGAGAAAATACGGCTGCTTGCCGATTTTCCCCTCATCGAATCGTTCTCCTTCGAGAAATATTTTTTTAAGAAAATTATCTGCCCGGCTTTGGCCGGCAATTTTGTCTTTTGTCTGCCGAAAAACCTGGGCTAAACAAAAAGCCGAGATAAAGCAGATAATCCCTAAGAGTAAGCTGGTACGGATAATCTTAAGCATATTTTCCCTTTCCAAAAAGGCGGGGCTGGGTATATCGTTCAATCAAAGGGGTAAGGGCATTCATGAAAAGAATGGCAAACGCGACCCCCTCAGGGAAGCTACCCCAAAATCTGATTAAAGAGGTAACTAAACCGCAGCCGATGCCAAAGAAAATTTTTCCTCTGGGGGTAATGGGCGAAGTAACGTAATCAGTGGCCATAAAGATTGCCCCCAGCATTAAACCGCCGCTCAAAAGATTGAATAAGGCCGAACCGTGCCCGGGAAAAACCAGGCTCATAATAACTACCGTGCCTAAAAAACATCCGGGAATCCGCCAGGAAATTTGTCTTCTGAGGAGAAGATATAATCCGCCAAGGAGAAGACAAAAAGTCGATGTTTCCCCTAAAGAGCCGCTGATATTTCCCCAGAAAAGGGCGCCATAATCAGGCAGTTTTTGGGCCGTCTCAGTTAAACCTTTGGCGATGGCTAAAGGCGTAGCCCCGGTTATTCCTTCAATAGCCGCTTTCCAGTTGGAGCGGGGTATCACCCATGTACTCATCTGGGCCGGCCAGGCAATATTCAAAACGGCCCGTCCGACTAGGGCCGGGTTAAAGAGGTTATACCCTAAGCCTCCGTAGATTTGCTTTCCCAGAATAATAGCCGTTGCCCCGCCAAAAAAACTCAGCCAGACCGGCAGTCCCGGCGGCAGACATAAAGCCAGAAGAATGCCGGTTAATAAGGCGCTGTTATCTTTGATAGAAACCGGCATTTTTCTGAGTTTCTGAAAAATAATTTCCGTTAAGAGTGTTGCCGAAACCGTGGACATTATTACTTTAACTGCCTGCCAGCCAAAAAAATAGATACTGGCGCAGACTGCCGGCAACAGGGCTAAAATAACCTCCATCATAATAATTGGCGTTGTCAGCCGCGATTGAATATGAGGAGAAACGGAAACTAACAGTTTTTCTTTCATATTAAAGAGACAGTTTTCGCCGGCATCTATTTTTTTCTATAGTTTATTTTTAAGTTTCGCCAGCTCACACTTGGCAAATTTAATCCAGTGCACCAAAGGAATACCCGAAGGGCAATTATAGGCGCAGGCCCCGCATTCCATACAATCACAGAGATGATACTCCTCTGTTTTCTCCCAGAGGTTATTGCGGGCAAAAAGAGCGATTTTATTAGGCATTAAGTTAACCGGACAAACCTCTGAACAGCGGCCGCATTGAATACAAGGAAACTCTTCTTTAGTCATGACCATTTCTTCGGAGAAGACCAAAATGCCCGAAGAACCCTTGATTATCGGTACATCTAAGGTATACTGGGCAAAACCCATCATCGGTCCGCCCATAATTATTTTTTTTGGTTCCTTTTTTAAGCCGCCGCTTTTATCGATTAACTCCCGGACGGTAGTCCCGATTCTCACCCAGAAGTTCCCCGGGTTATTAACCGCTCCGTCTAAAGTAACCACCCGTTCGATTAGAGGCGTATCTTCATAAAAAGCCTGATAAACGGCATAAGCTGTCGCCGCGTTGCTGACAATTACCCCGACCTGATATGGGAATGTTCCCGAAGGAACTTCTCGATTTAAAACTGCCTGTATCAACTGTTTCTCTGCTCCTTGAGGATATTTGACCTTTAAGACCACCACCTCCAAACCTGGCTCCTGTATGGTTATTTTTCGAAAGACCTTAACCGCTTCCGGTTTATTTCCCTCGATGGCAATATAGCCTTTTTCCACTTCAACTGCCTGCATTAACAGTTTAAATCCTTTAACTATCTCCCGGGTTTTTTCCACCATTAATCGTTGGTCACAGGTCAGGTAGGGTTCGCATTCTGCTCCGTTTAGAATATAGGCATCGATTTTTTTATCTTTTGGGGGAGAAAGTTTTATATGCGTGGGAAAAGCCGCTCCGCCCAAACCGACAATTCCGTTTTCTTTGACAGTTTGAATAATTTCTTCCGGAGCCAAAGGCGACAAATCGGTTTTTGTTTCTTTTTGGAATAAATCAATTTCCCTCTCCTCGCTTTCAATAACCATTGCCTTTCCCTGGCCTTTAAGCGGGTGAGGCATCTCTTTTATCTGGGTAATTCGTCCCGTAATCGGGGCATGAATAGAGGCTGAACATTCCCCGGCCGATTCGGCAATTTTTGTCCCGGCCAAAACCTCATCCCCTGTTTTATATAAAGGCCGGGCAGATCTGCCCAGGTGTTGGTCTAAAGGAATAATTACCTTAGTCGGCAGAGGCAGACGCTCTATGGCTTTATTGGCGGTTTTAGCCTTAAAAGCCCGGGGAAGTTTTATTCCCCCCTTAAAACTTAAAAAATCACTGGTTTGGATAGCCATTTTTTAAACTGCCGGATAAATTTCCTTTAACGGTTATTGCCTTTGAGGTAGGAGTTAGTTTCATTTCGAAACTTCACTTAGAGATTTTTTTAATTCTTCTGACAACGGGGCGACTCCTTCCCAGCGTCTGATAATTTGGCCGTCTTTTTCTAAAACTATGGTTGGAATTTTCCCGACATCATAAAAGGCGCCTTCGGCTAATCCTTCGGCGCTTTCAAGGTCATAGTAAGTTACCTCAATTTTATCCTGGTACTGCCAGTGGGCTAAAAAAAAGGAGACTTTTTTCTTAGCCGATTGACAGAGGCTGCAGCTTTCTTTGCCAAAAATCTTTATTTTCATTTTAGGCTACCTGATAGGTTCCTTTCTGTCTATCCTTTAATTCGCCCAGTTTTGATTTGTTCCAGTTATCCACCCGGCTGAAATAACCCACCACCCGGGTGACGCCGTAAACATTACTGCTTTGGCATGACGGGCAGACCTCTTTTATCCCCCGGCTGTTACGATGGCAATCTTCGCAGATGGTAAACTCCGGGGAAATAGTAAGCTGGGCTGCCTGGGTATTTTTAAAAGTTTTTTCCACCAGGTTCAGGATACTTTTTGCATTTGGCTTCTGCTCGCCGACAAAAGCATGAAGGATAGCTCCGGATTCAATCATTGTATGGAATTTACTTTGCTTTTGGATTCTCTCTATCAAGCTTATCGGCGCGTCGGCGCGGAAGTGGATAGAGTTGGTGTAATAATATTCGTCTTTGTCAATATCTCCTTTAATAACCGACTGTGATTCGGGATATTCCCTCATATCCACCTTGGCCAGCCGGCGGGCGGCTGATTCAGCCGGGCTCTCTTCTAATGAAAAGCGGAGATTATATTTCTTTTCGGCCTCTTTGGCTCTCAGGTACATCATAGAGATAATCTTCAGTCCTAATTTAAATGTTTCATCGCTTTCATGCAATTCCTTTCCGGTTATATACTGGACGCATTCATTCAGGCCGATTAAACCGATAATATAAGTTGCACTTTCCAAATCAACATAGGGACGGCCGTCTTTGGCGATTTTGCCTATCTGCCAGAGAGGCATACCCGGCTCTTTCATTAAATCGGCAATAAAGGCTTTTTTCTCTATGTGCGCCTTGATAGCCAAGCCAATACCCAGTTCAATTTCCTTAAACAATCCTTCTATATTTCCCCGGCCCGCTCGATAGGCGGCTTGCGGAAGATTGATAGTTACATTCTGAAAACCGCAGAACCTCATGCTTTCCGGATGTTCTATCATGTAATTATCTTTAATTTGTGTCCTTAGCCGGCAGCAGGCGGAAAGAGTAATTTCATCCCGGTCAAAAACAAAATAAGGACTGCCGTTTTCACTAGCCACCTGACAGGCATACTCTAATAACTCCTTTTGTTTAGGGTCTGTGAAGGATTCATCGTTAACATGGAGGTCGCATTTAGGAAAGGCAAATACGTGTCCGTATCTATCGCCCTGCCGCCAGACATCCAGCATCGCCCGGGCAAAATTTTGCGATTCCTTTTCGTATTCGCCGTAGGTTCTTCCGGTATATTCCCCTTTTGGCCCGATGGCCGGGATTTTACGAAGATATCTGGGTATGCCTAAATGGACGTTAGCATCGATAAATAAGGTTTGTCCTCCCCGGCTGAAAGCATTCTGCGAACCGCTATAAATCAGATACTGGGCTTCTTGCTGTAATTGAGAAGCGTTCATTCCGACTAAAAAGGGCGCGTATAGAATGTTGATATAGCCTATTCCTAAAGCCCCGGCATAATAGGCCTGCATCGAAGCCAAAAATGTATTTAGATGTCCGGTAAGGGTCCGGGCGTGGGCGGCCGGAGCCGAACTGGTATAGAGGTTTTCCAGCTCCAATCCATACTTTTTGATATATTCCAGGGAATGTGATGAACAATAAACCCGGGTCGGATAGCCTAAATCATGGAGATGAATAATCCCCCGCAGGTGGGCATCGGATATCTCCTTGCTAAAAATCCGGCTCAAGGCATATTGTTTCAGGGTATTTTCGGCAATAGATAAATTAACCGCTTCCGGGTTATTGGCGGCAATATTGCTGTTTTCGTTGCTTTTTGAGCGGACTAACTGTTCTAGATCATAAGAAGGCATGCCGACAATAACCTGCTTGGCTAATTTTGTTTTATAATCCCGTTCGAAAAGTTCGTTATCCACTAATTCCCTGATTAAGGAAGTGGAGATTTGCTTCAGGCCCGATTGAAATATTTTTTGTTCTACCGCCGCCGCAATTTCCGCTGCTATTTTGCCGGGGACACCGGCTTCTTTCATCAAAGCTTGAGCAATATAATCTTTATTCCAGGGCATAATTTCGTCCCGGCTGGATGGAAAGACCAATAAAGATAAATCGGTAGTGCTCCCGGAGAGGCGGACTTCTTTCCTTACCTTCAAGCTTTCCCGCTGGCGGGTTCTTTCATTCCGGTAAAGAATATAAACCTTGGCGGTTTTGGCGTGTCCGGTTTCCATTAGCACCTTTTCGACGATATCCTGGATATCTTCAATATTGGGGGATTGACCGGCGTACTTTTTCTGCAGGAAAAGGGTAACCGCTTCACTCAATTCTTCCGCCAGGAGCCGGTCCTCGCCGTTTACCGCTCGAGCCGCTTTAAAAATAGCTTCGGCAATTTTTCGTTTGTCAAAGGGGACCTGACGGCCATCCCTCTTTTGTACCGTTTCAATCGTCTCTGTTTTGGTTATCATTTCATCTCTCCTTTTCTTTCTTCAGTCCTTTTACCGCCTGCATAAATTCCGTTGCATCTTTGAATTGCCGGTAAACCGAGGCAAAGCGGACATAGGCTACCTGGTCAAGTTTTTTCAGCCGGTTCATTACCTCTTCGCCGATAGCACTGCTTTTAACCTCTTTTTCCAATTTATTTTCAAAAAAAATCTCGATATCGCTGATAATCCTTTCGATTTCTTCCGTACTAATCGGCCTTTTCTCGCAGGATTTTATGAGGCCCCCTTTTATCTTTGTCCGGTCAAAGGCCTCCCGGCGGCCGTCTTTTTTTATGACCATTAAGGGGATTTTTTCTACATATTCATAGGTGGTATAACGTTTTAAGCACTGGGAGCATTCCCGGCGGCGGCGAACGGCTCTTCCTTCTTGAGCCAGGCGGGAGTCAATTACCTTGTCATTATCTTTTCCGCAATATGGACAGAGCATCTGGGACTCCCTCATTCCCCAAAATTACTTTTTGAACCCCTATCGGTGGGTTTTCCCATTAAAAACTACCAATTCAATGAGAAACTACATTATCTTGTGGGGATTGTATCGTATCACACTAGATATAGATGTGTCAAGAAAAAATTTTTTATTCCCAAAAAAACTATTTTCCGGAAAGCGTCCTAAGTGTGTTTTCAAAATTGGCATATTCCGCTTCGATATTACCCGTCTCTATTGGCGCGATAGCAATAAATAATTCCGGTTTTAATTTCTTAAAAGGAAGCTTTAAATTTTCGACATAACCGCTCACCTCACACCAGTCCTTTTTATTTTTAACATCCAATCCTGCTTTCTCAAAGTATTTTCCCCATTCTAAATCGAATTTTGTCTTTAGCATATGGACACGGTCAAACCAAATCTCGCTTAAATGCGCTCTCCGGAAATCGCCCCAGTTTAAGATTACCCTTTGAAACTTGGTTTTCGATAAAATAGCGTTTCTAAAGCACGACGCTTCCAAACACATATCCCAAAAACGCGCTCCAGTGAGTATTGCCCCTTTGAAATTAGACCACCCTAAATAATTATTAGTCCACCTTAGATAATTAAATGCAAAAACAGATCGAGTTAAATAAACCCTTTCAAAGTCAAATGCCATTAAATCGAACATTCCAGAAAGCAAGTTAACATTAATTAAATTTTTTCTTTCTCCTTTAATAAATTTAGCCCATTCGGCGTTCTTGTTTTTTAAATCGCTTACTCTTTTCTGTTGAAGCTGGTCCCAATCTATAAATTTTAAACCTTTTAAATTTCCCTCTGAATCTAATTTTACTAAAACATTTTCATCATGTAACTCCGCATAGAAAAAGTTTTCTTCACCTCGCCGGTAAGTTTTCTTTATTGCCCGGTTAAGATTAACCCTTACCTCATCTAAATTTTTTATTTTGTTGTTTCCTAGCGCTTCCGATAAGGTCTGGTACCCTAAAGGAATTAAATTAAGCTCATAATGATATTTTTCTTGACCATCGATAAAAAATGTTGGACAGACCCAGCGGCCCTTTCGGCTGAAGAGCTCTTTCATGGCCATAATATCCGCCGTAACTTTGATTTTTTTTACAATTTGTAAACCATTTTTGTGTTCATAGACCCTAAATTTTTCTATTTTTTCATCTTTTTTTTCGGCTTTCTTAAAATTTTCAAGCCCATTCTTTTTTAAATCCCCTGCCAATTCAATCACCCTTTTATCTTCCCAGAGGTTTATCTCTTCTATGAGCTTCGGCTCTTCTATATTAATCGGTTCTTTTTCCTTGCCGGCGATGGCTTCTTTTAAACTGACCGCCATTGAATAGACTTCTTTCATTCCTCCCCGGCTTTCGAAGATAACTATTGATATCTTTCTTTTTTCCGAAAGCCTCTCCAGGGCTTCCCGTTCTTTTGTTTTCCCTTTGATAACACAAAGAATATCTTCTGTGTTAACACCCTTGGTTTCGGCAAATTCAATCAGGGCATTAATCTCATCTGCTTCGCTAAGATTGGCCGGGATTTCTCCTTCTTCCGGCCGGATTATCCCATCCGGGTTGATTCCTTTGATTTCCTTTGCCAGTTTTTCGACGACATCCCCTTTTACCGAATCCCCGGCGTAGATAATGACCTTGTCCAGGGTTTTATTTTCTGTAAGCACCCCTAAACTCTCCTTTAAATCCAATACTGCCCCGTTATCCAATAAGGCCTCGGCAAAGATAATCGGTGTTTTCCCCGCCAGCCTCTTTTCCCGACAAACCTCATCAAGCTCTTTTAAACTTTTGTTATAATCTTTTACTTTTCCTTTTACTTCCGCCATAGCCGCTTTAAAATTATCAATTTTAATCTTCGCTTTAAATTTAGGTAAAAGCTCCCTAACCGTCCTATCCACTAATTCCATATTAAAAACTTTAGTCTCATCAGAAGCATTTTTCCAATCCCACAACTTATTCCCTAACATCTCTCCCGCAATCTGTCTTACATATTGTGACGGGACGGTATAAGAATCTTCCAAAATAAAAACGAATTTTTTGCCTTCCTGATTCTCATAAAATAAATATCCTTCGTTAACCCCGATATGTTTTGATATCTCGTTTAAAGTATTTATAGGTTTATTCCTGCAGTGGCGATTATCATTCAAAATTTTCAAAATCTCAAATTTTTTTGGGACAGGTACCGCATGTAAATGGGCATGAACAATTGAATTTCCCCCTTGATTCTTATTTTCTTCATCTAGTATTGTCGAACCGTGTTCAAAAAACACAACATCTTGGCCGTATATATCTTTCAGTATCTGCCTAAGATAAATTTTAAGGGCTTCTAACTCTGTTAATTGCGCCTCATCAAAACTAGCCATACAAAACACATGATCTTTGGTGGTAATTAAAAGATGTCCTGGCGCTAAAGGATTATAATCCGGCAATACCTTGAAATTATCTGTTTCAAATAATATTTTCGGATCATTGCATATTCTACATGAAGCTAATGTTTCTTCCCTTTCCAATATATTTTCTATTTTTTTTGTATCGGCGAGATGTTCTTTATTTGCTGCTGGACGTAAATAGGCATCCGGCTTTGCCTCTGCCAAATCCGTAAAGGTCAGATTAGACAAAAAACCCCTATAACAACTGCCGAAGTTGCCTTTAGGAGCTTCTGTCTTAGTTTACGGTTCACCGTGTACAGTTTACAGTTATTCATCGAAATTAATATCCGCCCTGGATTAGGTCTCGCCTCACTCATTTATTGCGCCTTTAGTCACGTCTATTTCAATGCGGGTTTGTAATTATAGAAATCCAATTATAGGATATCCGATATCCTATAATATTTATCCCCTCTAGATTGTTTCTAAATCTAAGAGCTGGGGATTAATTCGCCCAGTGACTTATGTTTGCTGACGCTCCATAAGTTACGGGCTCATTAAAAAAAGCTGAATCACCTATTTCTAGGCAACTCAGCCATTCTTGCTTTCGGCAAGACCTGTAGTTTTGCGTCTCCGCCTTACGGCGGATTTGCCTTTATCTAGTAAGTTAGCCTTTAAGAGAGTATAGCATATAAAGAAGGAAAAGTCAAAAAAGCACAAAAATTAGCGTTTTTTTGATTTAGCTTTGGAAGGAAAATTCACCAATTTTACCTCAACCTTGGCTTTCTTAAGGAAGGAAATTCCGTTCATCGGACGGTTTTCTTTAAGGCAGACCACCCGGCTTATACCGGCAGAAACCGCCATTTTGGCGCACAGGATACAGATTAAACCGTCAACATAAAGGGTTGCTCCTGCGGAGGAAATGCCAAACTTGGCACATTGAAAAAGCGCCGAGGCTTCCGCATGGGTGCAATTGCCTACTTCATATCGGGTGCCGCTTTCAACCCCTTGTGCCTCCCGCTCGCAATAGTTTAAATCGATGCAGTGCGCCCCGCCGGGGATACAGGTACCGTTATAACCGGTAGCAATCACCCTTTTCCCCCGGACAACTACTGCCCCGACTTGTTTTCTCAGACAGGTGCTGCGCTTGGATACAAAACGGGCCATATCCAGGAAATATTCATCCCATGACGGCCTCTTTGAACTTTTCTTTTTCAGCATTGTTTAACTAAAATTATAAGCGGGTAGGAAGGTTTTGGTTTTAAATAGATCCCTTTTCACCTAAACGCTATACGCTGTCTTCTACACGCTAAGAAACGTCACTTAAAATTATAACCGCTTCGCATAAAGCGGAAATCTTAGGCAAAGTTTTTTTACTTCTTCTTTTATCCGGGAAATCTTTGACTCATTGTCAATATCTTTAAGCACCTCGGCTATCCAACCGCCGATTTTTTCCATCTCTTTTTCTTTCATTCCCCGGGTGGTCAAAGCCGGCGTTCCCACCCGCAGGCCGCTGGTGATAAAAGGGCTCCGGGTCTCAAAAGGAATAGTATTTTTGTTGACGATGATTCCGGCCCGGTCTAAAGCCGCTTCCGCATTCTTTCCGGTTATATCCTGAGGGGTAAGATCGATGAGAAAAAGGTGGTTATCCGTCCCTCCGGAAACAATACGAAAACCGTTTTTTTTCATTTTTTCCGCTAAAACCCGGGCATTTTTGATAATCTGCCTTTGATACTCTTTGAATTCCGGACTAAGGGCCTCTTTAAAAGCGACTGCCTTGGCGGCAATGATATGCATTAAAGGCCCCCCCTGGATACCCGGAAAAATCATTTTATCAACTGCCTTGGCATACTTCTCCTGGCAGAGAATCATTCCTCCCCGGGGACCCCGCAGGGTTTTATGGGTGGTTGAGGTAACGAATTCGGCCTCGGGCACCGGATTGGGATGAATCCCGGCGGCTACCAAACCGGCAATATGGGCAATATCGGCCATAATCATTGCCCCGGTTGAATCCGCAATTTTACGAAAAGCCTTAAAATCCAGGATTCGGGGATAGGCGCTGGCGCCAACGACAATCATTTTAGGTTTGTGTTCTTTGGCCAGGCGCCCTAAGTTATCGAAATCAATCTGCTCGGTTTTTTTATCCACTCCATAAGAGATGACTTTATAAAATTTCCCCGAAAAATTAACCGGACTGCCGTGGGTAAGATGACCGCCGTGGCTTAAATCCATGCCCAATATGGTATCGCCGAAATTGAGAACGGCAAAATAAACGGCCATATTGGCCTGAGAACCGCTATGAGGTTGGACGTTTACGTGCTCGGCAGAAAAAAGCTTTTTGGCCCGCTCGATGGCTAATTCTTCCGCCCGGTCGACAAATTCACAACCGCCGTAATAGCGCCTCCGGGGATAACCCTCGGCGTATTTATTGGTCATTACTGACCCCTGGGCTTCCAAAACGGCCTCGCTGGCAAAATTTTCCGAGGCAATCAGTTCCAGCTTATAAGCCTCTCTTTCGGTTTCTTCCTTTATCGCTTGAAAAATCTCTGCATCTACTTTAGCTAAATCACTCACCGTTTTCCTCCCCTGAATACCCCATAGCCTTAAACTTCCGTCTTTCTACCGACTTTAATCTAATACTACTATTTGACTGTTTTTTAAACTATTTTAAACAGCGCTTCTCCATTTGCTCAATCAGATTTATCCGTCTTCGATGTCTGCCGCCTTCGAATTTAGTTTTCAGCCAGGCCCTAATCATCGCCTTGGCCGTTTTTCTTGGCAAGGCTTCATCGATTACCAGGATATTGGCATCATTATGCTGCCGGCTTAAACGGGCATCTTTCAAATTATGAGAGAGTGCCGCCCGTATCCCTCTGATTTTATTAGCCGCTATCGACATCCCGATACCTGAACCGCAGATAAGGATTCCCTTAAGCGAGCGGTCTTTTTTCACCGCCAGAGCCACCTTTAAAGCAATTTTGGGATAATCGGTTGAAGCCGGCGAATTACAGCCGCAGTCAATAACCGTGAAATTCTGCCTGAGCAAATCTTTTTTTAAAGTTTCCTTAAGCTTGAACCCGCGATGGTCCGCACCAATAGCAATTTTTATTTTCATAATTCCTCAACCTTTTTTAAAATCCCCGGCAGGGTTTTTTTGATATTTTCCTTTGTTTTTCTATAAACCGACAAAGGTTTTCTAATGGGGTCTGGCAGGTCAAGAAAATTTCCTTCGGGTAAAAACTGGTTAATTAAAAATATTTTTGGCTCTAGGCCGGGATTTTTTTCTAACAGGTGCTGCCGGTGTTTTTTCTCCATGACAACGATAAGGTCGGCCTGGTTCAGTAACAAAGGGTCAAGCTTCTGGGCTCGATAGTCCTTGGCGTCTATTCCATCTTCTTTCAAAACCCAGATTGTCCCGTGAATAGGCTTTAATCCCAGGGGGACAGCCGTTCCCGCGGAAGCAACTTGGACTTTTTGGGAAAGCCCTTCTTCTTCCAATAATTTTTCAAAAAGTTTTTGCGCCATAACGCTCCGGCAGCTATTTCCCGTGCAGACGAATAAAACCAGCTTGCTGCCGTACATTTTAACAAAGGGCTTTTTTGATTTCCTTCGCACTAATTCTCCCTGTACGTAAAATCCGCCATTTTGCTTTGGTCAAATCAACTACGGTTGACGGCTGTCCGCAAATTTTCTCTTTCCCGTCGACAATCAACTCTATTTTTCCCCAGAAGGCCTTTTTTACCTGCTTTCCCGTTTTAAAGTCTTTTTTTCCGGAAAGATTGGCGCTGGTAACTACTAAAGGCGCTCTTACCTTCTTTAAAATGGCCAGGCCGATTTTATGATTTGGAATTCGGATGCCGACGCTTCCCTTTTTCTTCTTTAAAATCAGCGTTATCGGCCCGGGCGAAAATTTTTTAAGCAAAATCCCCGCTCTATCCGGAATTTCCGGAATTATATTTAAAATTTTCTTTGGTGAATCTACCTGAATGGTTAATCTCTTTGTAATCCGGCGCTTTTTTAACCGATAGATTCTTTTTACCGCTTTCCTATTATCTGCCAAAGCCGCTAAACCAAAAACCGTTTCTGTCGGAAAAGCGGCGATTCCTCCTTCTTTCAAAACCTTGACGGCTTCTTTAATCCTTCCCGGCTCGGGACTTTTCGGATTAATCAAAAGGTACTTAGTTTTTGGCATTAAGAAAGTTTTTTGTTGCTTTCTCTTATTTCTTTGCTCAGGTTTTTTTTATAAGCCAGGAGTTTATTTTTAATCTTTTTATTATCTCCGGCCAAAATTTGCGCCGCGGCAATAGCCGCATTTACCGCTCCGGATTTTCCGATAGACATCACCGAAACCGGCACACCCCGGGGCATCTGCCACATGGAAATGAGGGCGTCAAAACCTTTTAACGGCTGCGAGACCAGCGGCACCCCGATTACCGGAAGGATAGTTTCGGCGGCAATAATTCCCGGAAGATGCGCTGCCTTACCGGCTCCGGCGATAATCACCTTAAACCCTTTTTGTACGGCCGTCAAGGCAAACCTCGATGTTTCTTTGGGGCTGCGGTGGGCAGAAAGAATAAACATTTTATATTCTATTCCAAAATCTTCTAAGGTTCGGGCCGCCTCCTGCATTACCGGTAAATCAGAATTACTTCCCATTAAAACTGCCACCTGCGCCTTTTTCATAATTTAACCCTTTCACGCTAATTTAATTTCTTAATCGTTCCAGAGCCGTCTGCCCGATATCCCGGCGGAAATAAACTCCTTCGAAATGAACAGCCTCAATCGCTCGATAGGCCCTTTTTATGGCTGATTCGATATCTTCGTCCCAGGCGGTAATTCCCAGCACCCTTCCGCCGGAAGTAACTATTTCGTCACCTTTTAATTTTGTCCCGGCCTGAAAAGCGGTTACCTGAGGAAGCTTTTTTAATTCTTCCAATCCCTCGATTATCTTTCCCTTTTCATATCTGTCCGGGTAACCTTTTGACGACAAAACCACGCAAACGGCTGCCCCTTTTCGCCATTTAAGCCTTTTATTTTTCAAACCGCTTCCGGAACAAAGCGGCAGAATTTCCATTAAGTCGGAATCGAGCAAAGGTAGAACCGCCTGGGTTTCCGGATCCCCAAAACGGACGTTATATTCCAAAACCTTTGGCCCTTTTGGGGTGATAATCAAACCGACATAAAGAAGGCCTTTATAGGTTCGCCCCTCTTCCCTCAAGCCCCTGATTGTCGGGAACAATATCTTTTCTTCAATCTCTTTAAATACTTTTTCATTAATCACCGGCGCCGGCGCGTATGCCCCCATGCCTCCGGTATTTGGCCCTTTTTCTCCGTCATAAATCTTTTTATGGTCCTGGGAAGGCCTTAGCGGCAGGATATTTTCTCCGTCTGTAAAGATTAAAACCGTCGCTTCTTCTCCTTTAAGAAATTCTTCGATGATAACCTTATTTCCTGCTTCCCCAAAGATTTTTTCGGTTATAATTTTATCGATTGCCTCTTCGCCTTGGCGGAAATTTTTGATAATAAGCACCCCTTTCCCCGCGGCTAAACCGTCGGCTTTGACCACAATGGGCTTATCCGCCGATGGTAAAAGTTTCTCCAGATATTCTTTGGCGGCCGAGGCTTCTTCGAAAATCTTAAACGAAGCCGTCGGAATATTATATTTTTGCATAAATTCTTTTGAAAAAGCCTTGCTGCCTTCGATAAGGGCCGCTTTTTTATCCGGCCCGAAAATATTAAGTCCTCTTTCGCTGAAATAATCGACTATACCTTCAACCAAAGGTTTCTCCGGCCCGACTATCGTCCAGTCTATTTTCTCTTTCCGGGCAAAGTCCGCCAGGGCGGGAAAATCATCGCCTGGGATATTGGCGCATTCTGCTAATTCTGATATCCCCGCATTACCCGGGGCGCAAAAAATTTTATCAACCTTTGGGCTCTGTTTAATTTTCCAAACTAAGGCATGTTCCCGGCCGCCTGAGCCGATAATCAATATTTTCAAACCCGCATCCTTAATTATCCGCCGCTATGAGTTAGAAGCAAATTTATTGATGCCTGAAATGTCTTACTCCCGTAAAAACCATACTGATATGTGCTTCGTTACAGGCATCTATTACATCCTGGTCGCGCTTCGAACCGCCTGGTTGAATGATTGCTTTAACCCCGATTTTAGCCGCTTCATCAATAGCGTCCCTGAAAGGAAAGAAGGCATCTGAGGCTAATACCAGGGAGTCTTTTTTACCAATCTCTATTTCTCTAAGTTTCATAATGGCGATTTTTACCGCATCCACCCGGGACATCTGTCCGGCGCCGATTCCCACGGTTCTCTCGCCCTGGGCAATGACGATGGCATTAGATTTAACCTGTTTGACCGCCCGCCAGGCAAAAAGCAATGAAGCAAGCTCCTCTTTGCTTGGTTTTCTCTTGGTGGCAATTTTTAAGTCTTGGGATTTTATCCGGATGACATCCTTATCCTGGACCAGAAACCCTCCCAAAAGAGAGCGGTAATCCCACTGGCCGTTCTTTTTATCTCCGCCTGAGGAGGGAATCTCCACGACCCTTCTTTTTCCCTTTTCTTTAAAAAATTCCAAGGCTTCGCTGCTAAATCCCGGCGCAATAATAACTTCAATAAATTTTGTTGCATTTAATTCCTTGGCGGTTTCCTCATCTACCCGGCGGTTTAAACCAACCACACTGCCGAATGCGGAAAGCGGGTCGCCCGCCAGGGCTTTTCGGTAAGCCTCGCTTAATGTCTCCGCCGAAGCCAAACCGCAGGGATTAGTATGTTTAATGACGGCCGCTGTCGGCTTATCAAATATATTTACCGCTTCCCAGGCGGCGTTCATATCCAGGTAATTATTAAAAGATAACTCTTTTCCCTGGAACTGTTTGGCTCCGGCTAAACCTGATTTATTGCCGGGGAGGCAAAAAAAAGCCGCTTTTTGGTGGGGATTTTCGCCGTATCTTAAATCCCGGCTTTTTTCTAAGGCTAAAGTTATCTTTTCGGGTATTTTATCTGCCGGCCCGGTATCCTGAATTTGCCGGGGGTTCTCTGGGTTTTCCCTTCTTTCGTCTAAATATTCATTTATTATCCGGTCGTATTCCGCCGTGCGCTTGAAAGCCTCCTTGGCCAACCCATACAAGATTTTATCGGAAAGTTCTCCCTTATGATTTTCCAATTCTTCGATTAAGCTTGGATATTGTTTAGGATTTGTAATTACCCCCACCCATTTAAAATTTTTGGCGGCCGCCCGGATTAAGCTCGGCCCGCCGATATCTATGTTTTCGATAATTTCTTCGAAAGTTGCTTTTTTTTCGTTTTTAACCTTTTCGAATGGGTAAAGATTAACCACTGCCAAATCAATCTTTTCGACTCCTAATTTCTTTATCGTCTCCAAATCTTTAGCATTATCTCTCCTGGCTAAAATACCGGCAAAAATAAAGGGATGGAGGGTTTTTACCCGTCCCCCGAGAATCTCTGCAGATTTAGTATAGTCAGCCACATTGGTTACCGGGATATTATTTTCCTTAAGGAATTTGGCCGTATTTCCCGTGGATAAAATCTCAACCTGAAAAGTTCTAAGCGCCTTGGCCAATTCAACTATTCCCGTTTTATCCGAAACGCTGATTAACGCCCGCCTTACCTTCATCTTCTCCCTTTTCTCTTTTTCCTTTTGACTATGAGCCGCTTTGGCTTTTAGCTCTTCGCTCATAGCTCTTAGTTTTTTCTTACTATCGGCCATAAGCTGTCAGTTATGAGCTATTTGATATCAGCCACGAGCCAGCTACACAACCCGCACTTCTTTTTTCCCCTGGACGATTGTCCCAATCGAATAAGCCTTAACCTTCATTTTCCTCAATTGCTGTAAAACCCGTAATTCATCCTTCTGGCCGATAACCAGAGTCATCCCGACACCCATATTAAAAGTCCGAAACATCTCGTAATCGTTAATATTGGCCTCTTTCTGGATAAATTCAAAAATAGGATAAACCGGCCAGCTTCCCTTTTCGATAATGGCCGTCTTGTTTTCCGGAAGAATTCGTATAATATTGTCGTAGAAGCCGCCTCCGGTAATGTGAGCCGCTCCTTTAAGAGAAAATTTTTCATTAAGGGCTAAAACCGTTTTTACATAAATCGCCGTGGGCTTAAGCAATTCTTGAGATAATTTTCTCTTCAAGGCGGTTACATTCTGATTTATTTTATATTTCAATTTTTCGAAAAAAATCTTTCGCGCTAAAGAGTATCCGTTGCTATGCAGTCCGTTGGAGGCAAGGCCGATTATTATATCGCCCCGGGCAATTTTTCTCCCGGTAATCATTTTGGATTTTTCGGCTATTCCCACGGCAAAACCGGCTAAATCAAAGCCGTCGAGAGGGTACACCCCGGGCATCTCCGCCGTTTCTCCGCCGATTAAGGCGCAGCCGGCTTCCCGGCAGCCCCGGGCGATTCCTTTAATCATCTCTTTGGTCCTTTTCCAATCGAGCTTTCCCATGGCGATATAATCGAGAAAGAATAAGGGTTCCGCCCCGTGAACGACTAAATCGTTTACTGACATAGCTACCAGGTCAATGCCGATAGTATCGTACCGGCCGGCCATTTTGGCGACGATGATTTTTGTTCCGACTCCATCGGTGGCGGCCACCAGTAAAGGCTCCTTATAATTTCGAAGAAAAGGTTTAAATAAACCGCCGAAACCGCCAATTTCGCCTATAACCCCGTCTCGGTCGGTTGTTTTAAGCAGCCGGCGGATTTCTTTTACCAGGCGGTTTCCTTCATCGATATTTACCCCGGCTTCTTTATAAGTCAGTTTTTTTTTCTTCATCGTTTCCTTTTTTTCGCTCGCTTCTTCTTCCCGGTCTTCTTTGTTTTTACCTTTTTCCTTCTGGAGACCCGTTTTGTTTGAGGTTTCTTTTTTATTGTAGTCTTCTTCGGTTTTCTTGTTATTTTTTTCGCTTTCTTTTTGCCCTTCGTTTTTTTCCTTTTCTTCTTTGCCGTCTTCGG
>CAZDME010000010.1:24228-32443 GCA_964506785.1 uncultured bacterium
TTCCTTTTCTTCTTTGCCGTCTTCGGTCTGCCTTCTACCTTCTCCCGTTTCTTTTTTAACAGCTTCCGAAAAGTTTCTTCCCACTTTTCTTTCAATCTTGCCAGAGGTAAATTTATTATTTTTTTCTCGTTTCTGCTAATCAGAAGTTTATTGCCTTCAACCTTTCCAATCGGGTTAAAAGCCGCCTTTAATTTTTGCGCCAGATTTTGCAGGGCCAAAAGGGCCGAAGGGGCAAAGGAAACAACGAATCGCGACTGTGATTCTCCAAACAGCAAGGCATCGCTCCTCACTGGTTCTCTCACCTTGAATTCCATCTGCGGTGTCCTTTTTCCCCAATTAAAAACTACATCGGATATTTTAATGTCAGCGCCTAACATTTTCTTGGGGTTATTCAGGCAGCATTTCGCCAGGGCAACGGCCAGGCCGCCTTCGGCGCAGCCATGAGCAGAATTAAGCAGACCCTGCTGAATAGCCGTCAAACAAAATTTTTGCCCTTTCTTTTCGGTATCCCAATCGATTTCCGGGGCATCGCCTTTTTTTAATCCATAGACTGTTTTTAAATATTCGCTTCCTCCGATTTCGTTCTTTGTCTCGCCGATTAGGGCAATAAGGTCTCCTCTTTTCTTAAAGTGAGGGGTTGTCGTTTTTTGATAATCGTCGATAACTCCGGCCATTCCTATTATCGGCGTGGGGTCGATGGCCCCATGGGGATTTTCATTATTCAAACTTACATTGCCGCTTACTACCGGTGTATTTAATTGACGGCAGGCTTCGCTAATTCCTTCGACACATTTCCGCAGCTGCCAGAAATTTTCCGCTTTCATTGGATTGCCGAAATTTAATCCGTCGGTTATAGCTAAAGGTTTTGCCCCGGAGCAGACTAAACTGCGCGCGGCTTCAGCTACCGCAATTGCCCCTCCGCGATAAGGGTTCAGGAAACAGTAGGTGCCGTTGCCCTTAACTGTCCAGGCCGCTGCTTTCTGGCTGTTGGGCAGGCGGATGGCGGCCGCTTCCGAACCCGGGCCGAGTAAAATCCTTTTCCGCAGACTTGGTTTAATCTGGTTATAAACTATTTGCTGGCAGGCAATATTTACCGACGCTAAAAGTTTTAATAACACTTGATTATAATCTGACGGCTCTTTTATTTCCTCAAAGTTGTAGCTCATTGTCTCGGCGATATATGCCGGTGTTTTTATCTCCCGAAGATACTCTGGAGCTTCGACTAATATTTTTGACGGCACCTCGGCGACAATCTTTCCGTCCTGCCTGATTCTTAAAATACCGTCATCAGTCACCACCCCTATTTTTACTGCCGGTATTTTCCGCTTCTCAAGAATTTCCAGGGCTAAATGTTCTCTTTCCGGATTTAACACTAAAAGCATTCTCTCTTGCGATTCGGACAGCATCACTTCATAGGGATTCATCCTGGCTGACTTTCTTGGGACCAGGCCGACGTCGATATCCATTCCCCGGCCGCCTTTATACGACATCTCGGAAGTCGAGCAGACCAATCCGGCGGCTCCCATATCCTGCATTCCTTCGACACATTTTTTTTCCATCAGTTCCAGGCAGGCCTGGCGGAGAATTTTGCCCAATTTAGGGTCGCCGATGGCCACTGCCGAAGAATCTATTTTTTTCGATTCGTCGATTCCTCCCGAAGCGAAAGCCGCCCCGCCGATTCCGTCACGGCCGGCTGCCCCGCCAATGGTATAGACCAAACTGCCGGCATTCGATGCTTTCGCCCGGATTAAGTTTTTCTTTTGTAAAATACCCACGCACATAGCGTTAACCAGAGGGTTCTTTTCATAGGAAGCGTCAAAGGATATTTCTCCTCCTAAGACCGGCACTTCGGCAGTATTGGCATAGTAAAAAAAACCCCGGCCGACTTCTCTCAAAAGATACTGAACATGCTTATTTTCCGCCCGGCCAAAACGCAGTGAATAAAGCAGCCCCACTGGTTCTGCCCCCATGGTAAAGATATCGCGGGCAACCCCTCCTCCACCGGTAGCGGCCGCTTCAAAAGGCTCAATGGCCGAGGGATGGTTATGAGATTCGACTTTCATCGCCACGGCCATGCCGTCGCCGATTTCGACGACACCGGCATTTTCTCCCGGCCCCTGAATAACCTGCGGCCCGGAGGTAGGGAAAAGCTTTAAAACCGATTTCGAGTTTTTATAAGAACAGTGCTCTGACCACATTGCCGAGAAAAGCCCCAGTTCGGTATAGTTTGGTTCCCGGCCTAAGTATTTAACGATTTTTTTGTATTCTTCCTGGGTTAAACCTTGCTCTTCTATCATCTGCGGCGTTATTTTTATCTCTTCCATATCGATTAGGCCCCTTCTCGCTTTGTGGTTAAGCGGCTGAATGCTTCCTTATATTTTTCTTGAGTCTTTTTTACGATTTCCGAAGGAAGTTCGGGAGGCGGTGGAGTTTTTTTCCACTTAACCTTTTCCAGGTAGTTGCGGACAAACTGCTTATCGAAACTTTCCTGAGTTCTTCCTTTTTTATATTTCTTCTTATCCCAGAAACGCGACGAATCCGGCGTTATTGCCTCATCGATTAACATCGTTTCACCGTTTTTCTCGTCCAGGCCGAATTCGAATTTGGTGTCGGCTATAATAACGCCGCGTTCCTTTGCATAGCTGACTGCCATTTTATACAAATCCAGGCTTTTCCCCTTAAGAAAAAGCGCCTTTTTTTCCCCTACTTTGGCTGCCAGTTCGTCGAAGCTTATGTTTACGTCATGGGCTCCCGCGCTTTCTTTTGTTGCCGGAGTAAAAATAGGCTCGGGAAGCTTTTCTGCCTCAAGAA
This sequence comes from uncultured bacterium, assembly GCA_964506785.1. Classification (GTDB taxonomy): domain Bacteria; phylum CAZDME01; class JAYEMH01; order JAYEMH01; family JAYEMH01; genus CAZDME01. Next base: position 27,040 of record CAZDME010000010.1, read on the forward strand.
GCCCAGCCGGGAGTTTAATCCCGACAATGCTTTGCTTGGACTGGTATTCCCTCCAGCCCGATCCGGCCAGATAGCCGCGGACAACGCATTCCACGTCGATTCTTTTCAGTTTTTTTATCAGCATCGACCGGCCTTCTAACTTATTTCGATGAGATTTAAGTTCGGGAGGAAAATCTTTCCAGTCGATGGAAATCATATGATTGGGGACAATATCGCAAAGCTTCCTGAACCAGAAGGCAGATATTTGATTTAGTATTTTCCCTTTGTCCGGGATTAGAGTGGGTAAAATGAAATCGAAAGCGGAAATTCGGTCGGTAGAAACCATCAAAAGCTTATCGCCCAGATCATAGAGGTCTCTGACCTTGCCGCGATAAAACAGAGGGAATTCTTTTAGGTAAGATTCTTTCAGGCCTGCCTTCGAACTCATAAATTTCGCAATCTAATGTAAATGGAAGGTAAACATGCCTTCCAAACTATGCCTTTCAAATCTTAAATTTTTTAAAGGCGTGAGGTAAATTCTTAAGGTAAATATCCAGATTGAAACAATTGCTGATTTCGGCTTTATCCAAAAGCTTGCCTATGGCATTATCCTTAAGGAGTAAACTTTTGAAGTCTTCTTTTTCCTTCCAGACCTGCATGGCTACATTCTGAACCAGCCGATAGGCATCCTGGCGGGATAGCCCTTTTTTGGTTAATTCGAACAGTATCCTCCCGGAAAAAATCAAACCCTTAGTGGTCTTTAAATTTTCCGCCATCTTCTCCGGATAAACCATCAGATTTTCCACTATGTACTGAAAGCGGTTGAGGATATAATCGATAAGAATCGTGCCGTCGGGGATGATCACCCTCTCTACCGAAGAGTGGCTGATGTCTCTTTCGTTCCAGAGGGTAATATTTTCAAAAGCGGCCAAACTGTAGCTCCGGATTAAACGGGCCAAACCACAGATTTGCTCACAGCTTACTGGATTGCGTTTATGCGGCATCGCCGAAGAACCTTTCTGCCCCCGGCTAAAGGGTTCTTCTACCTCTCCTATTTCTGTCCTTTGGAGATTGCGTATTTCGGTGGCGAATTTCTCTATACTGCCGGCCAGAATAGCCAGTGCGGCCATAAACTGCGCCTGCCGGTCGCGCTGCAGGATTTGGTTGGAAATCGGAGCCGGTTTTAGATTCGAATTTCGGCAGACATATTCTTCCACATAGGGGTTAACTAAGGCATAGGTGCCTACGGCGCCGGAAAGTTTGCCGTAGCTGATTGCCTCTTTGGCCTCTTCGATTCTTTTCTGACTGCGTTCTAACTCTGCCAGCCAGAGGGTTAATTTAAAGCCAAAAGTAATTGGTTCGGCATGAATTCCATGGGTTCTGCCCACCATAACGGTTTTCTTATAGGTTTTAGCTCTTTTCTTGACCACAGCTGTTAATGATTTAAGGTCTTCTAGAATTATATCGGCCGCTTCCCTCATTTGAATGGAAAGGGTTGTATCTAAAACGTCATTGGAGGTCAGTCCGAAATGAATAAATTTTCCGTCCGGGCCGATATTTTCCGAGAGATTGGCGATAAAAGCCAGTAATTCATGCTTTACATCGTTCTCGATTTCCTTGATTCGCTTAAGACTGAATTTAGCTTTAGTCTTAATGTTCTGTACGGACTCTTTGGGAATTTGTCCCAATTCAGACATCGCTTGACAGGCCAGTATTTCAATGTCCAGCATCTTCTGAAAGCGGTATTCCGGAGCCCAGATTTTGGCCATTTTGGGTAAGGTATAACGTTCAATCATATTTCCCCCGTTTTTAACTAATCTCGCGTTTGCTTAAGGCCGCTCCCCGAAACTTTCTTCCCTGTCTTGAACACGCATTATAACAAGTTTTAAATTATCGGTCAAGCAGTTTAATATAGCCTGGGGGCCCTGTATGAGGGTTATATCCTCTCCTTGCGGAACAAAAAGGAAAGGGAATAAAAGGCGATGACGATTAAAAGGAGCATGTTTATTCCGGCCACAAAAGAAATCGATTCTAAAATCCCTCCGGCCGCGGCGCCCAAAAGATTTGAGCCAAAAGCAGCATCCTTATGCCGGCAATTTTGGAGGGAATGCATAAAAATAATCCCGGCGAAAAATATCGGTAGATTCAAAAAAATACTTACTAAAATTGATTTGGGCCAATAGCCTAAAAAGTTGAATGTTCTCAGCGGGACTAAAAAGATGATTAACACCGAAAGGATAAGGAAAAAATAATAAAAATTTGGATTTCCTATTCTTATCCTCGAGACAAAAAGGTTAGCCGCCAGGATCAGAAGCAAAATGGCCGAGATGGTAAAGGCATTCACTAACCAGGTTGAACCAAAAAGCAATGTGGTTTTACTGATATTTTGAAACTCAAGCAATAGAAAAGCCGCTCCCAGAAAGAAGAAATGGAGATTTATTTTCCCTCCCCCGGGTAAAATCGTTTTTCTTGCCGTCAAGAAAAGTAATAGCAGAATGATTATTACGGAAAGGTGCATCCTGGGGATCATCGGCCTTTCCAGGTATAAATATGGCCAATTGTCGGTTGTTAGTTTAACCGGCTTGCTTTTCGAAAAATCGACTTTATTTTTCGAAATGAACTTTTTAAGTTTTAAATTGCTGTTTATCGCGCTTTTGATATTTTTGATATTTTCCCCGGTCACAAACATAATGCCGCCCCAGCCAAAACGGCCTTTGCTCCTTACCCAGAAGCTGACCGGAGGGATACCGAAAGTTTCCTTCAACAACCCGTTTATTCTTTGGGCAATCCATATTCTCTGCGGCTCAAAGATTACCGTAAATACGCCGTCTTTTGTTAATAAATTTTTTGCCTCCCGGAAGCTTTCTTTCGTATAGATATAGTGGTCCAACCTCATGTTGTTATAACTGGATGATAACGTGTGGGAATCAAGAAGCCCCAGAGAAACAATGTCATATTTTTTCTCGGCCTTTTTAAGAAACGACCTGGCATCGTTAATGACTATCTTAAGGCGGCCGTCTCTATAGGGCTCTTCCGGATGAAATTCTAAGCCCAGTTTATAAATTCCCGGGTCTATTTCTACCGCGTCTACGTTTTTCACTTCGCTTCGCAACGCCCCGGCGGCATCATTACCGGCCCCGGCCCCCAAAAGAAGGACATCTTTGGCGTCTCCCTTGAACAAATATGGCAAATCATACTGGCTGAATTTCCTCGTTTCAAAATCGAAATAATCGGGGTATTTTTCAATAAAATTTTCCGAAAGGTTTAAAAGCCCCATGTAGCCGACGTTATTGACCTGAAGCAAATAGCCTTTATTGATTTTTCTTATTTTATCGCGAAAGGGGCTGATACTAAGTTTTTGGTAAGGAGACCAAACCGTTTGAATTTTATCGCTTTTCTTTTCCAGAACGATTGTCGGAATAATAAACAATAAGCAGATTAAAATTGCCAGAAGATTATTCCGCCGGTTCTCGGCGCGTAGTAAAGCCATTGCGAAAAGCATGGCGGAAATTAGAATGAACCAAACCCGGGGCGGGCTGTATATGAACGAAAGTAAAGCTAATGCCCAGACTCCTAAAAAGCTGGCGCCGATATTGATTGAATATGCCTTGACGGTATCCTTATATCTATCCAGGAAATAACCCAGTCTTTGGCCCAGCGGTATAAAAATAAATAAAATAATAAAAAAAACCGCCAGTGTCGCCGCTATCCCCAGTAATGTTTTTGAAAAAGTCGCCCGCAGGCCGGCTTCATACCAGATAACTGAATCGGTAAAGGTGCTTAAAAGGAGCGGGATATCTCTAAAAAGATGAACTTTGCTGTTATCTACTGTTATCATGATGGGAAGCTTAACCATCGCCAGCAGGGCCGCTAACAGCAAAGCCGTAATCGACAAATTGGGCTTTTCGTCGGGGAAAAAACAGCCCCAGCCGATACCCAGAAAACAGGCTAAAAGGACAAGATTATTGAAATAGGCAAAAATCCTTATTTCCGTTGATATCCAGCGGATAAGTGTTACCTCGAGAAAAAGCGTCAGGAAGCTCAGCAGGAAAAGCTCGAAATTATCTTTTTTTAATTCGATTGACTTCTGCATTGGACCCTTTGAATTAAAACTAAAGCTGTTTTATGATTTCGTCCGCGGTCGTTATATCGGCAAACCCAAAAGCCAGATTAAGCAGACTCGCCAGGTGCATCTTTTCATTAATGCTGCCGGTGCCGTCAGCCGGGAAAAATACCCGGTAATCCCGATAATAAGCGTCGCGGGCAGTGGATTCACAGCACATATTAGTCATTATTCCCGAAATAATTAAATCTTCTATTTTTAAACATCGAAGCACGGTTTCTAAATCAGTGTTGTAAAAAGCGGAATAGCGGTGTTTCTGTATGACTTTTTCCTTTGACAGGGGGCGGATTTCGTCATGCACTTCACTTTCTGGGGTTCCTTCAAGGCATTTACCTTGCCACCACCAGCCCATGATACCTTCGTCGAAACCATTGGGATGGTGGACATGCCTGGTAAAAATTACTGGCCGGTCTATTTTGCGAAAGGCGCCGATGAGTCGCTTTACAGCCGGGAGAATAGCTATTCCCCCGCAAGTAAACGTTGGAGAAGAAGGGTCCAAAAAAAAGCGCTGCATATCAACGACCAGGAGAGCCGCCTTCTTTCCGTTAAGCTGCATCTTATGTGTATTAAAAGGCTCGATTTCTTTAAGCCAGAGTTGGGTTTTAGCCCCGATAGATTCTGCGCTTACATATGGCTTTATGTTTCCCTCCGGCCTATTTCCGTTTTTCACCGTTACCTCCCTTTTCTATGGTCCGCATTAACCGGCAAACTTTCCCGGCGTTACGCTTTAATCGGACGCTTAAATTAAACATTTTTGCTTCGTTGGCCAAATAACGGCGTTAGACGGTATCCAGGAAAGCTCTTAAATGGCGGGCTGCTTTTTCAATTTTTCGACAAGGAGACTTTTGACGCAATGGAATATGATTAAATGGATATCTTCGGAAACTTCCATATTATCGATCTCTGCCTGGATGGAAACATCGGCTATTCCTTTAATCTTCCCGCCGTCGAATCCGCAGAAAGCGGCCGTTTTCGCCCCGGCTTTCTTGGCAAAATCCAGGGCTTTAACCACATTCATTGAGTTGCCGCTGCCGGAGAGGCCGATGACCAGGTCGTCTTTCTTTACAAAATTCTTCAACTGTTCGAGAAAGATGTCTGAAAAGGATATATCATTGGCAATCGCCATAAGAGCCGGGATATTGTCATTCAGGCAAATCACCTTGAATTTTTTATCGAGGTTATAAGAAACCCCTTTAATCAGGTCTCCTGAAAAATGAGATGCGGTTGCCCCGCTTCCCCCGTTGCCGAAGATAAATATCGTCCCTTCGCGGTTATACACATCTAAAAGCATCTCCGTAAATT
>CAZDME010000011.1:0-31470 GCA_964506785.1 uncultured bacterium
TTCTATCTGATAGGTGTTTAAGGCTCTTTACTGAAGGAAGAAAAAATGCAGAAATACATTGAAAAAGTAGAAATTTTGATTGAAGCCCTGCCTTATATAAAAGAGTTCCATGGGAAAAAGGTTGTGGTTAAATACGGAGGCAGCACCCTGGCTCTTGAAGGGATAAAAAGAAGCATTATGCATGACCTTATTTTTATGCATACGGTGGGGATACTACCCATTTTGGTTCATGGAGGAGGCCCATTTATTAGCGAAAGGCTTAAAGAGATTGGTAAAAAGGTTGATTTCATCGACGGTATGCGGGTGACTGATAAAGAGTCTCTGGCAGTGGTTGAAGAAGTGCTTTTAAAGAAGGTAAATCAGGGATTAGTTGATTTGATAAAGGACTTAGGCGGTAAAGCCGAAAGGATGAACGGGAAAAATTTTATCCAGGCTTCTATTTACAGTAAGGATTTAGGTTTAGTCGGCAACGTTAAAAAAATTAATTCAGAAGGTGTAACAAAGAAAAAAAGTTTGATCCCGGTGATCGCTCCTTTAGGCGGTTCTAAAGGTCAAACTTTAAATCTTAATGCTGATATGGTCGCCGGTGAATTGGCCGTGGCGCTCAAGGCGGAAAAATTAGTAATATTAACTGATGTGAAAGGGATTATGCGTAATGCCGAAGATGCCACTTCTCTTATCTCTACCTTGAGGGTTGATGAAGTAGACGATTTAATAAAGGATAATATTATTAATCAAGGAATGATTCCCAAGGTGAAAGCCTGCATGCTGGCCATTAAAGGCGGCGTGAGAAAAGCTCATATTGTCGATGGACGGCTGCCGCACTCTATACTCTTAGAGATTTTTACTGATAAAGGAGTTGGGACAGAAATTGTTTCCTGAGAAGTTCACCCGGTTAGAAATTCCATAGATAGGCTATGCTTAATCGTGATGCACACAAAGGCAGAAAAAGACTGTGTTCAGGAGGGGAAAAAACTTTACGGTCGCCTAAGGGCGACCTATTTCTAACGGGGTTAGCCAGCCGGCGCCTGGTCAGGGAGATTTTAGAGAGAAACCACTTAAGTTTAAAAAAACGCCTGGGGCAGAATTTTTTAGTTGATAGAAATGTTTTAGATAGAATCCTGGATTCAGCTGAACTTACTCCGGAAGATTTAGTTATTGAAATTGGCGCGGGCCTGGGTACCTTAACCCGAATTATTGCCCGGCGGGTGAAAAAACTCTGGGCGATTGAAATTGACCGGGGTTTGGTTAAGGTTTTAAAAGAAGCGGTCGATTCTTTCTCCAATGTTAAGATTATTCACGCCGATGTCTTAAAAATAAAATTTAGCCGGTTTATCATTCAGGAATTCGGCCGCATCCGGGCGAATTTAACAAAACGAATCAAAATTATTGGTAACATCCCTTATTCAATAAGCTCTACTTTAGTTAGAAAGATACTGGAGGAAGAGCCGTTATTTCAGGAAGCCTGGCTGCTTTTACCGGAGGATGTGGTCAAGCGAATGAAGGCTTTACCCGGGACTAAAGCCTATGGGTCTTTTTCGATTTTAGTTAACTTCTACGCCAAGGTTAAGTCAATCAGGAAAGTTTCGCCTAGAGTTTTTTTTCCGGTTCCCAAAGTGCCCTCTGTCTTGGTCAAATTAGAGAAAAAAAAGGGAAAAAAGGCCGGGCCAAAGGATAAGGCGCTTTTTTTTAAGCTGATCCGCGCCTCTTTTGCCAAAAGGCGGAAGAAATTATCCAATGCCCTGAAGCCTTTTTTAAAGGGAGAGTTGGATTCTTCTAAAATTCAAAAGGCTTCTCAGATTGATTTAAATCGCCGGGGAGAAACCCTGAGTCTGGATGAATTTGTAAAATTAGCTGATTGTCTGAGGGAATTATCCAAAACTAATTAAAAGGAACGAATGATGGCAAAAATTACTAAAAAAGATGTTGAATATGTGGCTAAGCTGGCGAGGCTGGAACTTAAGGAAAAAGAAAAAGAGAAATTTACCAAACAGTTGGATAAAATATTGAAATTTATGGATAAGTTAAACGAGCTGGACACTAAAGACATAAAACCGCTGGCGCATATTTTGCCTTTAAAGAATGTCTGGCGGGAAGATAAGAAGAAAAAATCTTTAACGCGGGGGCAGCTTTTATCGAATGCCCCGGAGGTTGACAAAGAGGGAAAATTTTTCAAAGTTCCCAAAGTGATTGAATAAAGTGGGGTTTTGATTCGCAAGAGAAGCTCACTATTTAGGGGTTTAAGCGGGCGCGAGGGAAAACCCGAGCAGGACCCGCCAAAGTCATTGTAAATAGCGTTTAATATTGGCTAATTCGGATGAAAGAAAATAAAACTGAGATTTCCAAAGAAATCAAAGAATTTAAAAGTTCCTTAGAGAAGATTCGCCGGGAAGAACTTTTGGCCGAAGAGCAATTAACTAAAGCCATCCTTCAGGCTAAAGAGACTATTCTCCGCGCCAGGGAAAAAAGTGAAGCTTTGATTGAGGAAAAGAAAATCGAAGGGAAAGAAGAGGCCTCATTACTGCTTAAAAAGGCAGAGGATGAAACTGGAGCCCGTTCAGAAGAATTAAGGCGGGAGGGAGAAAAAAGAAAAAAAGGACTGGCCCAAAAAGCCCGTCCGAATATGGATAAAGCGATAGAGTCGGTGATTAAGGAAATTATGGAGTAAAAAGTAGATGGCAATTGCGGAGATGAAAAAAATTCATTTGGTTGGGCACCAGCATATTGAAAACCGGGTGACCCAGCTGCTCCATCACTTAGGAGTAACGCAGATTATAGATATCAGGGAAGAAAATGAAGAACTTAGGCCGGAATCTTCCGGGGAAGAAAAAAAATTAGAAGAAAGGCTCGCCCAGATAAATAGAATCCTCGCATTTTTAAGCCAATACGAAAAGAGTAGTTTCGTAAAAGGCCTCTGGGACAGTTTCTTCCCGGCAAAGGCATATTTTGCCAAGGAAGAGGCACGTCATATTTTGCGGAGTTTCTCAGAATTAGAAGCGTATCATGACTTTAAAGCTTTAGACGAAAAAATAGAATTAATTAAAATAAAACGGGGGGAGTTGGAAGAAGAGAAAAAAAATCTTCTTGGATATTTTCGATTTCCTCTGGCAAAAAAGGATTTGGCCCCGACTAAAGAAACCGGGATAATCTGGGGGGTAATTCCCAAAAAAAGTTTTCTTAAAATCGGACCGGTTTTAAATAAGAAATTTAAAAAAATATGGGTTAAAACTTTCCAGGCGACAGGGAAAAATTTATTTCTGATAGTCGTTTTCCTAAAGGATAGGCACGAGGATATAAGCGAATTTTTACGTAGTTCAAATTTCCAATTTGGGAATTTTTCTAGAAGCCAGGTGGGGACTCCTCAGGAACGGCTTGAAGAAATTGCCCGAGAAAAAGAATCTTTAGGATTAGAGGAAGAAAAGATAAACAAAGATATAGGGCGTCTTCTTTCCCAAAAAGCCAAACTTCTTCTTCTTCACGATACTATCTCCAGCCGCCTTGAACAAAGGTATATAAGCCGGAGTTTTTCGCAAACCAGGGCAACCTTTATTCTGGAGGGATGGGTAAAGGAAAGTGAGTTAAAAATCCTCAAGGAGAAATTAATTAAAATTTTCCCGGAATTAGAAATAGTTGTCAGCTCACCTCTGGCTGATGCCCAGCCGCCGATTGCCTTTCAAAATCGTTCCTGGATTAAACCCTTTGAATTTATTACCCGCCTCTATGGAGCTCCGGCTTACCGCAGCTTTGACCCTACGCCCTTTTTGATGCCATTTTTTGCTCTTTTCTTCAGTTTGTGTATCAGCGATGCGGGATACGGGTTGATTTTACTGCTTTTGGGCTGGTGGCTATTAAAGAAAGTAAAGCTGGAAAGAGGGCAGAAAATAATTTTTAGGGTTTTGCTCCTCTCCGGTTTTCTCGCCATTATAGTCGGAGTAATAACAGGCAGTATTTTTTGTCTTGACTTTGAACAGCTGCCTCTTTGGCTTGGATTCCTTAAAGGATTTCGGAACAAACTCATGATTTTCGATCCGTTAGAGAATATTATGCTTTTTTTGGGTATCTGTCTGGGGCTGGGTTTAGTGCAGATTTATTTCGGCATCTTATTGAAGGTAATCCTCCAGCTAAAAAGGAAAAGGATAATTGAAGCCCTTTTTCAGGAACTTCCCTGGCTCTTTTTAATTTCGGGTTTAATCCTTTGGGCAGCTGTATCTATGGGCGGATTAAAGGATTCACTATTGCCTCTGGCTAAAATTTCTACTTCCGGCGGAGCGGTTATTTTGTTCCTTTTTGCCGGCCGGGGGACAAAAAACATATTTTTGCGTCTGGGGAAAGGTCTCTTTACCCTTTATGGAACGGTGGGGATGCTGGGAGATATCCTCTCTTATACCCGGCTTTTAGCCCTTAGTTTAGCTACGGTGGTTATCGGCCTGGCCGTCAATGTTATTGCTGCTTTATTTTCCAGAGTACCTTTTATCGGCATTCTTTTAGGGTTAGCCGTGGTTATTTTTGGACACGGTTTTAATCTTTTCATTAACAGCTTGAGCGGATTTGCTCATACTTTACGCCTGCAGTTCGTCGAGTTTTTTACCAAGTTTTACGAAGGCGGCGGAGAATTCTTCCAGCCTTTCCAGATGGAGAATAAATTTACCAGGGTGGAGTGAGTTGAGAAAGGGAGAAAAAGGGTTTTATCTTTTAGAATTATTAGTGGCTATTTTACTTTTTGCCATTGTCATTACAGCCGTTTTACAGAGTATCATAGTCAGTAACAACTGGCTGCATAACCTTTGCAATCGAACCAGCGCCTTTGCTTTGGCTCAGGAGAAAATGGAAGAGGTTTTGAGTGGTTCCTATATCCAGATTATCCCGGAAAATTATCCGATAGATCATCCGGTTATTACCTTTGCCAACCCAGAATTTCCTGATAATGATTTAGTCGGAACCAGGGAAGTAACCATTATTCCCTTTGAGTCATATAAGGAAGTGGCGGTAAATATCAGCTGGCAGGAAAAGGGAAGAGAAGAATCCGAATCTATCTATTCTCTGGTTTCAGTAAGGTGAGAGAACAGGTTACCAGGTGAAAGGTGATAGGTAATAGGGAAAAACCGATAAACTTTAACTGGTGACCCGGGACGAAATCTATGCTTAGAAAAAAAGGATTAACCCTGGTTGAACTAATGGTCGTTTTAGTCCTGATCATTTCTGTTATCGGGGTGTTCCTTGCCAGTTATATATTGGCTGAGACTTCCTGGCAGGCTACTGCCGCCCGGTTGGTAGTTCAGCGTCACGCAGAAATTGCTTTTGAAAAAACAACCCGGGCTTTACGAAAAAGCCGGAATCCCATAATTGAAGACGCCGGGGATTCTATCAGCTTTCAAAATATTGTTGGCACTGAATCAAAAATTTATCTGCAACCCAGCGGAGAAACAATTAACGGGAAGCCGGTATATAACCTTATTTTTGACGACGATACCAGTTCTCCCGGGGATGAAAGAATAATTGCCCGTTCGCTTCTCAAGCAGGACGGATTTAATTTTTTTACTGCTGACGGAGACGATATTAAAAAAATTTTTATTGCCTATCGGGTCAGCGATACCAACCCTCGCGATGGATTTCAGATACTTGACCTTTATACGATGGTTAAAACGAGGAATTAAATGGGGATAAAAATGAAGGGGGCTGGCAGAAAGGCAATTTCTAAAAAAGGCAATGTTATGATTATTGGAATTCTCTTTGTAGTTATTGTGATAATCAGCCTCATTGGCCTTTTGACTTTAGTCAGTAACGAGATGGATATGACCCGAAAAATGAACGATTCCGCCCGGGCCCTTTATATTGCTGAAGGCGGCGTTAATCGGGCGAAAGTTTGGCTGACTTCGCAAGCTTACCCACCCATAGGGATAGAGCCTTTTGAAATATTTACCGATGAAAATTTAGGCACGGGAAACTATAGCGTCGTTATTGATCCTGAAGATGGCAATCCGGGACGCTGGATTAAGCAATATGGACTTCTTTCTACCGGCAAGATTCTGGCAACTGAGGTTTCACGTTTGGTTAAAGTGATTTTACAGACAGAAACCTTTGCCAGTTTTGCCTATTTCACTGATAATGAATATAACCCTAATGTCGGAGCAAAGATTTGGTTTGTTGGCTGGGATGTTTTAGACGGGCCGACACATTCAAACAGTCAAATCAACATTTATGGCAGCCCGACGTTTAAAGGACTGGTTAGCTCGACCGCCGATTCCTTTTATTATTATCACGGCGGGCCGCCAGAAGATAACCCTGATTTCCAGCAAGGATATACGCTGGGAATAGAAAATATTGAGATGCCGACGAGCACAGAAAACCTTAAAGAGACTGCTCAATCCGGAGGGGTAGTTGTCAGCGGCGACAGCACCGTAGTTTTGAATAGTAACGGCACCGTCAGTTATAGTGAAGAAGGCCAGTGGTACGAATTTAATCTCGAAGAGACTAACGGTGTAATGTACGTAAATGGCAGCGCTTTTGTTCAAGGGACCTTAAAAGGGGCTTTAACTTTGATTAGTTCAGATGATATGTATGTTACCGATGATGTTCGCTATTCGACTGACCCCGGGGATCCATCTTGTGATGACCGTCTGGGTTTAATCTCTGATAAAAATGTAGTCATTCCCTATACGGCCCCGAATGATTTGGAGATTGATGCGGCCATTATGGCTTTAGACAGCTCTCTTTATTTTCAGTACTACCCCTATTATATGAAAGGAACCTTAACTGTTTATGGCGGTATTATTCAGGAATATCGGGGCCCGGTGGGGACTTTTTATGCATCCTCAGGGACCAAAGCCAGCGGCTATAATAAAGATTATAGCTATGATTACCGTTTTTTAGATACCCCGCCGCCCTATTTCCCAGGAACAGAACGTTATTCGCAGATTAGTTGGTGGGAAGAATAAATGTTCCCTGTTTTGTGGGGACAGGGTAGAATATTGGAGAAGGAAACGAGAGGAGAGATAGGAAAAGCTGTCATGAGAAGGAAGGTAACCAGAACCCTTATTACCATTGAATTAATTATCCTCATCTTGGCCATAATCGGGCTGGCTTGGCTATTTATTATTTTCAGGGTTCCCCAGGAAATTGGAGAGGTTATAGAAGATGAATCCAAAGAAATGGTGGGGATAGAGGAGGTTTTAACCGAACCCCAAAAAGGGGAAAAAGAGATAATAAGAGTTTTTCCTGAGGGAGATAAGATTATAGATAAAATAAAGATTCCGCCTCCCAAAGGTTTCCCACAGACACCCGAAGAAGAAAAGAAGTTTATGGAAAAACTTAAGAATCCCCCCGAACCAAAAAAAGGGGAAGAAGTAAAGATTAAAGGAGAATCAGCTATCGCATTTTAGCTGTTTTAAAAAAGGAGAACAGGCAAGAAGGGAGGAAGAAATGTTTGGAATTGCTTTATCTATTTTTGGGGCCGCTTTGGCCGTAGCTTTATCGGGTATTGGTTCCAGTATCGGTGTCGGGTTAACCGGACAGGTTTCAAGCGGGGTGATGAGCGAAGACCCCAAATCTTTCGGGAAGCTCCTTCTATTAAACGTTTTACCGGCCACTCAGGGTGTCTATGGCGCAATTGTGGCCTTTCTAGTCATGTTGAAAATTGGTTTTCTGGGAGGAGAATCAGTAAGCCTGACTAATATTCAGGGGTTACAGATTTTTCTCGCTTGCCTACCCATAGCTTTAGCCGGATTGTTTTCGGCCGTCCATCAGGGGAAAGTTTGTGCCTCCGGAATAAGAATGGTTTCTAAACAGCCCCAGGAAGTAGGTAAAGCCCTGGTCATCGGGGTCTTAGTCGAATTTTATGCCATCTTGGGACTATTGGTTTCGATTTTATTCCTTTTTAATATGCAGCTCTGAATCAAAAAGTAGAAAGTGTCCCCTATTTGGAGAAAAAATGGCTCTGGAAGATATTTTAGAAAAAATTAAATCTGATGCCGAAAGAGAAGCCGCTAAAGTCAAAAAAGAGGCTTTAAGTTCGGCCAGACAGATAACCGATGAAGCGAGAAAAAAAGGAGAGTTTTTAAAGAAAGAGATTTTGTTTAAGGCTGGCGAAGAGGCTGCCAAAATTAAAGAAAGGATTCTTGTTAATACCCAGGTTCAAATAAAAAAGGATATTCTTTCTTTTAAACAAAAGTTTATCCAGGATGTTTTGATAAAAGCGATGGATAAAATGAGAAAGTCAAAAGATTTATATCAGGCATTCCTTGAAAAAACCTTGTTAGAAACAGCCCTTGGGAACGAAGAGATTATTTTATCTGCCCAAGACCGGAGGGAATTTTCTAATAAGTGGTTGGAGGGATTTAATAAAAAGCATCACCTTAAATTAAACTATTCTAAAAAAATCGGAAAAATTTCCGGAGGGATGGTTATTCGAAGCGGTAAAAAAGAGATTAATGCCGGTCTCGAAATCTTAATCAAAGAAATTCGGGAGAAACGCGGCGCGGAAATAGCCAAAATTCTTTTTGGAGAATTATAATGTTTTATTCGTTTCGGGAAGATTTGCGTTATGCCTATAGTCTGGGTGAGCTCAGGGTAAGGGAGAATAAAATGCTCGGTCAGCGGGATTTCTCCCGTTTATTATCTACCGCCAATCTTGAAGAGATGACTCTTATTTTAAGTGAAGCTGGATATAAAACACCGGAAAGGGCGGAGGAGATTTTTTCTAACCCCGATGATTTCTTATCTTCTAATACAGCCATTTTGTATAAAAGGCTGAAGGAAATAGGGCATCATCCAGAAATTTTCAACCTTTTTATTATTCGCTATGATTTTAGAAATTTTGGAGTTCTCCTTAAAAAAGAAATAGCCGAAGGAAGTCTGGATGACCGGGTTTTAAAGGAAAATTTTTTAATTAACCTGGGGCTGCAGGGGCTGGATAAACTCCAGGAATCATTCAAGAAGAAAAATTATGAGATTTATCCAGAGAACATGGCCGAGATTTTCTCAAGAATTGAAAAGAAAATAAAAAAAGAAAACCCGGATAAAATCAGCCAGACCTTAGATAGAGAATATTTTAAGTTAGCTTTAGAGGCAAGTTCCTCTAATGATTTCTGCCGGTATATTTTTAATATATTTGTCGATTTCGCTAATTTAGAAAGCGCCTTGAGGATTAAAAATATAAAAAGGGAATCTAAGTTCGGCGAGTTTTTTATTGAGGGAGGGAAAATCGCAAAGAATGATTTTTTAGAATTTTTAGGCGGCCGTTTGAATCTAATTAATCTTCTTTCTCGTTATTCATATGAAAAGCTATTTTCTCCATCTCCGGGAGAAAAAGAGGAAGCCCTTTTAGGGGAGAAGAAATTGGACGATTTTTTAATCGAGGTTCTAAAGGAAGCGAGATTTTCTTTTATTGGCTTAGAGGCAGTCGTTGCCTATTTATTGGTTAAGGAGTTGGAGATGAAAAATATCCGCCTGATTCTTCAGGGGAAGAAAGCCGGCCTGACGGAAGAAGAATTACGGCCTGATTTGCGGGCGACGTATGAATAAAATGGCTGTTATTGCCGAACCTTGGACAGCTTGGGGCTTTGCTGGATTGGGCCTATCTGTCTATCCGGCAGAGAATGAAAAAGAAGCCCAAGATATTTTTAAATCAATGGAAGAGGATTATGCCATTATCTTTGTCAGTGAGACATTTTACCAGGTGGTCAAGAAAAGGTTTGAATCTAGGCTCAAGGATAAATCACCTCTAATTTGTTTAATTCCTAACAATAAGGAAAGAAAAAATCTGGGCCATCAAATAATCCGGGAAGTGGTCCGCCAAGCCGTCGGTTTTGAAATTTGACAAAGGAGGCTCAACCAGGGAAGTCGGATTTTCTTTGGTGGTGCGATACAAGGATTATTTATTAGAAGGGAAGGTTCATCATGGGTATTAGCGAAAAGAAAAAAGGGAAAATTGCTAAGGTCTCTGGTCCCTTAGTGGTGGCTGAGGGGATGTATCAGTCACGGATGAATAATATGGTTTGGGTAAGCGAACAGAGCTTGGTTGGAGAAATTGTCGAGTTAAAAGGTGATCTTGCTTCCATCCAGGTTTATGAAGAGACCGCCGGTATCGGACCAGGTGAGCCGGTAGAAGATTTAGGTGAACCTCTGAGTATTGAATTAGGGCCGGGATTAATCGGACATATTTTTGACGGTATCCAAAGACCCTTGGAGGTTATTCGAGAAAAAGCCGGTGATAATATTCCCCGGGGACTTTTAGTACCCAGTCTTGATCGGGGAAAGAAATGGGCATTTTCCCCTCAGGTAAAAAAAGGGGATAAAGTCGAGGCAGGAGATATTATTGGCTTAGTTCAGGAGACCTCACTCGTGGAGCACCGAATTTTAGCGCCGCCTGGAATACAAGGAGAGATAATTGAGATAAAGGAAGGAAACTTCACTGTTGAAGAGGTAATTGCTGAGGTAAAGGGTCCCAAAAAAACAGTTGGAATAAAAATGATACAGCGCTGGCCGGTAAGGAAAGAAAGGCCCTATCGGGAAAAATTGATTCCCCGGGGACCTTTAATTACTGGCCAAAGGGTAATTGATACACTGTTCCCTTTAGCTGAAGGCGGGACTGCCTGTGTTCCCGGGCCGTTCGGTTCGGGCAAAACCGTCATTCAGCACGCCTTGGCTAAATGGGTCAATGCCGAAATCATTGTTTATGTCGGTTGTGGTGAAAGAGGGAATGAAATGACCGATGTTCTCCTGGAGTTTCCCAAGCTTCTTGATCCTTATTCTGGAGAACCCTTGATGAAGAGGACTATTTTAATTGCTAATACCTCTAATATGCCGGTAGCCGCTCGCGAAGCGTCTATTTACACCGGGGTAACCATTGGGGAATATTTTCGCGATATGGGATATAATGTTGCCTTAATGGCTGATTCCACCTCGCGCTGGGCTGAGGCCTTGCGGGAAATTTCGGGAAGATTGGAAGAGATGCCGGGAGATGAAGGCTATCCGGCTTATTTAGGCACGAGAATTGCTGATTTTTACGAACGAGCCGGCCTTTCAAAATGTCTGGGGAAAGATGAACGTCTCGGGTCACTCAGTATTATCGGCGCCGTCTCTCCCCCGGGGGGAGATTTAACCGATCCGGTGGTTCAGGGGACTTTGCGGGTGGTTAAGGTTTTCTGGAGTTTAGAGGACAAACTGGCTTATGAGAGGCATTTCCCGGCGATAAATTGGCTAAATAGCTATTCCTTGTATCAGTCTATGGCTGATGAATATTTTAAAAAAGAGGTTAATGCCGAATTCGTAAAAATGAGGAAGGATGCCATGTTAGTTCTTCAAAAGGAATCAGAGCTTCAAGAAATTGTAAAACTTATTGGTGTTGATGCCCTTTCTCCCGAGGACCGTCTGACTTTAGACTTGGCTAAATCAATTAGGGAAGATTTTCTTCATCAAAATGCTTTCCATGAAATTGATACCTACAGCTCTTTAAAAAAACAGTATTGGATGTTAAAACTAATTCTATTTTTGGGTGAAAAATGCCAGACCGCTCTTTCTCGAAAGGTGCCTCTGGAAAAACTCCTAAATTTAAAGGTCAAAGAGGATATTGCTCGACTCAAGCTTATTCCGGAAGAACAGTTAGATAAGATGGAGTTGGTTTTAAATAAGATAGTTAACGAGATTGAAGCTTTTACTAAAGAATAGACTGACCGAATATTCTAGAAGATAAATGACCAATATGCAATTACTCAATGACGAATGGAATTCATTTCTTCATTCGGCATTTGATAATTTGGCATTAAAAGGAATAAGGAGATAACAGTGCTAAAGGAATATTTGACAATTCAGGAGATTGTTGGGCCGCTCATTCTTGTCGATGAAGTTGAAGGCGTCAAATATGAGGAGCTGGTTGAAATAGAACTTCCTAACGGAGAAATCCGGAAAGGAAAGGTGTTAGAGGTTAATCGGGATAAAGCCCTGGTTGAGGTTTTTGGCGGCACTAGCGGTATCGACATCAAAAATACCCGTTTAAAATTTTTGGGGAAGAGAATGGAACTGACGGCTTCGCTGGATATGTTGGGAAGAATTTTTGATGGATTGGGCAACCCCATTGACGGCGGTCCAGCGATACTTTCTGAAACCAAGTTAGATGTTAACGGTATTCCGATTAATCCCTCGGCCCGGGATTATCCTCAGGAATTTATACAAACCGGTATTTCGGCTATTGATGGACTTAATACGTTGGTCCGTGGACAGAAATTGCCGATATTTTCTGCCTCAGGACTTCCCCATATTCGTCTTTCCGCCCAGATTGCCCGTCAGGCTAAGGTTTTAGGCAAAGAGGAAAAATTCGCCGTAGTATTTGCCGCCATGGGGATTACTTTTGAGGAGGCAAATTTTTTTATCGACGATTTTAAGGAAAGCGGGGCTATTGGCAATGTCGTTCTTTTTATCAATCTGGCTGATGACCCGGCCATTGAAAGGATTGCTACTCCCAGGGTAGCTTTAACCGCGGCAGAATATTTAGCTTTTCGGCAGAGCATGCACGTTTTGGTTATTTTGATTGATATGACTAATTATTGTGAAGCCCTTCGGCAGATATCGGCGGCTCGACGGGAAGTACCGGGCCGGCGGGGATATCCCGGCTATCTCTATACGGATTTGGCTACCATTTACGAACGAGCCGGCAGGATTCGCGGCAATTCCGGTTCCATCACTCAGATTCCGGTATTAACGATGCCGGAAGATGATAAAACCCATCCAATTCCTGATTTAACCGGATATATTACTGAGGGACAGATAATTTTGAGCCGCGAACTCAATCGAAAGGGAATATATCCGCCGATTGATATTTTACCTTCTCTTTCTCGTCTGAAGGATAAAGGGATTGGTAAAAATAAGACCCGTGAGGACCACGCCGATCTTTTTAATCAGCTTTTTGCCGCTTATGCCCGGGGTAAAGAAGCCTATGAGCTGGAGAAAATTTTAGGGAAAGCTGCCTTGACAGAGATGGATTTGAAATATTTAAAATTTTCCAATCTTTTTGAGGTTGAATATATTCAACAGAGAGAGAATGAAACCCGCCGTATTTCCGAAACCTTAGATTTAGGCTGGAAGTTGCTTTCTCAGTTTCCTAGAGGGGAACTTAAGCGGATTCGCCCGGAATTCATTGATAAATATCTTGGTCCCCTTCTCTCGAGCCGTTAGAAAAATTTTCTCTAACGGGGCTAACCAAGCACAAATTAGGAGTTTTCTTCCAGGATGCGATTGAATGTTAATCCGACCAGGATGGAATTGTCAAAGTTAAAAAAAAAGTATTTCTTTGCCAAGCGGGGACATAAGCTGCTTAAAAACAAAGAAGATGAGTTGATGAGAAGGTTCCTCAATTTTATCGACCAGGATAAGGTTCTAAGGCAGGAGATGGAAGAGAAACTCTTCAAGGCCTTAAAGATTTTTGCTAAGGGGGCGGCTGCTATCCCTTTAGCCGAGTTAAAGGAAGCTTTATTCTTCAGCGAAAGAAAGAGCCGGGTAGAGGCAACACCGGAGCGGATTCTTAATTTAGAAGCAAATAAATTTTCTCTAAAAGTCCAAGGAGACCTCCATCGATATAGATTTCTCTCTACTAATGCCCGGTATGACCGGGCGTTAATTTTGTTAGACGAGGTTTTGCCTTTGATGATTGAAACAGCTGCTTTAGAGGGTAGCCTTATTCTCGTTGCCCAGGAGATTGAAAGGACACGCCGTCGGGTTAATGCCTTGGAATATCGCTTGATTCCTGATTTAGAAGATACCATTAAGTATATCAGCATGAAACTGAGTGAGATGGAAAGAGGAAATCTTTCTCGGTTGATGCGGCTTAAAGAACTAAGCGGAACTATTTAATATGGGTGAGGTTTTTGTTGTTAGCACGCCAATTGGCAATCTGGAGGATATAACTTTAAGAGCAATCCGGATTCTCAAAGAGGTAGACCTGGTAGCGTGTGAAGATACCAGAAAAACAAAGATTCTCTTCAGCCGATACGGCATTCGTACCCCACTTACTAGTTTCCACGAACATAACAAGATTGCGCGCTCTATAAGTTTAGTCAAACTCCTGAAGGAAAATAAAAAGATTGCTTTGGTAAGTGAGGCAGGAACACCGGGTGTTTCTGATCCGGGGTTTTATCTGGTGAGATTGGCCGTCAAGAATAATATCAAGGTAGTTCCCATACCCGGAGCCAGTGCCGTGCTGGCGGGTCTAGCTGCCTCAGGGCTGCCAACGGATTGTTTTACTTTTTACGGTTTTCCCCCCCGGAAAGGCAAAAAGAAAAAAGAATGGCTTGAGAAAATCAGGGCAGAGGCGAAAACGGTGGTTTTTTACGAATCGCCTCATCGCCTGCTTGATACATTAGAAAGATTAATCCCGGCAGTTCAAGGAAGATTGATTGCCGTTGGGCGCGAATTGACCAAAAAATATGAAGAAATCCAGCGCGGGACGGCTGAGGAGCTTAAAGAATATTTTACCAGTCATTCTCCCCGGGGAGAGTTTGTCCTGGTTTTAGCCGGCAGCGCTTATAAAAATACTGAATCGGGAAGGGTGAACAATAAAAAAAGCAATATATGGTATTGAGACTGAGTAATACGGAGAAGCTTCTTTATCATTGACAGTTAGGGTAGGGTTTGATATAGTTATAGCACTTTAACTATCTAAATTCCGATACCTCGAAAATCACACTTCGTAAGTGTGAAGATTTTCGGGCCGGACTTCCAAAAATTATGAATGGAGAGAAAAGTGACTAAAGAAATTGCTGATATTAAAGCCAGAGAAATTTTTGATTCCCGGGGGAATCCGACTGTAGAAGTAGATGTAGTCCTGGAGGATGGAACTACCGGAAGGGCGATGGTCCCTTCCGGGGCTTCTACCGGAGAGCATGAAGCTTTGGAGCTGCGTGATGGAGATAAAAAACGCTTTTCCGGAAAAGGGGTCAGAAAAGCGGTAGATAATGTAAATAAAGTCATTTCTTCCAAATTAAAAGGCATGGATGTTACTCATCAGCGGGCCATAGATCAGTCGATGATTGATTTAGATGGAACTGAAAACAAAGCTAAATTAGGCGCTAATGCTATTTTAGGTGTTTCTTTGGCGGCGGCAAAAGCAGCCAGTCTTGCCGAAAAACTGCCTTTATATCAATACCTTGGCGGCGAAGAAGCCGATCTTCTGCCTTTCCCTTTGATGAATATATTAAACGGAGGCAAACACGCGGATAACAATATTGATATTCAAGAGTTTATGATAGTTCCCATTGGCGGTGAAAGCTTTGCCGATAATCTTGGGATTGGTGTTGAAGTTTTTCAATCGCTAAAAAAGGTTCTAAATAAATCCGGCTTGAGTACTTCCGTCGGCGATGAAGGAGGATTTGCCCCCAATCTTAATTCTAACCAGGAGGCTCTCGAAGTAATTATACAGGCAATTGACTCAGCTGGGTATCAGGCCGGGAAGGATGTAGTTTTGGCTTTAGATCCGGCCGCCAGCGAGTTCTATAAAGAAGGCAAATATATGCTGATGGCCGGGAAGAAAAAAGAGAAAACCTCCGTAGAAATGGTTGATTTTTATGAGAAGTTGATTGATAAATTTCCGATTGCCTCAATTGAAGATGGTCTCGCAGAAGACGATTGGAAGGGCTGGAAAGTGATGACCGAGCGGCTCGGCAAAAAAATCCAGTTAGTTGGGGATGATTTATTTGTTACCAATACCAAGCGTCTTAAAAGAGGGATTAAAGAGGGAATTGCCAATGCCATTCTAATAAAATTTAATCAAATTGGAACCTTGACAGAAACCTTGGAAACGATTAAAATGGCTAAAGAGGCTGGATATGCCACGGTTATTTCGCATCGTTCCGGAGAAACCGAAGATGTCACCATTGCCGATTTAGCCGTAGCCACAAGATCCGGGCAGATTAAAACCGGTTCTGCTTCCCGAACGGATCGAATCGCCAAATATAATCAGCTTATCCGCATAGAAGAAGAACTGGGGAAGCGGGCCGAATTACCAGATAGGAAAAGGTGGCAAAGAAAAAATATCGGCCCTTCATAAGAAATAAATTTCTGCTTTTAATTTTATTAATTATTATCTTTCTCATTTATTGTTATCTCCCTCTGGCGGTTAAAATAAGAAGATTGAACAAACTGATAGAGAATATAGACAGAGAGATTGTTTTTTTTACTGAAGATAACTGCCTTTTAGAAAAAGAGAAGGATAGATTAACGACTGATTTGGATTATATCGGCAGGCTGGCCAGAGAAAAGTTGGATTTAATTAGGCCGGGAGAGATTATTTATAAAATTGTGGATAAAAAATCGCGGGGTGGAGCAGCCAGGTAGCTCGCAGGGCTCATAACCCTGAGGTCGGTCGTTCAAATCGACCCCCCGCCACCAGAATTTTGCGTTCTATTTCAAGGGGGCAATTGGGAAGCTCCCTTTTTTACCCATTAGAGAAGTAGTCATTGTTGCATTTTGTACCAAAGAGGTTAGCTATCCGGGGTATCTGAATTTTTCTAACGGTATTGATGGCGGTGTAGCTCAGTTGGTTAGAGCATGCGGCTCATACCCGCAGTGTCGCCCGTTCGAATCGGGCCGCCGCCACCACGTTATTCCCTCAAAAGTTTATTTCTCCCTTAATGATGATTGATAAAGTTCGTCAAACCATGGCTAATTATAAAATGATTGAAAAGGGCGACAAAATTTTGGTTGCTCTTTCTGGCGGGCCGGACTCTCTTTGCCTATTTCATATTCTCTTCGAATTAAAAAGGGAATTTGGTTTTAAATTATATCTAGCCCATTTTAATCATGGAATCCGTCGGGAATCGGCCGGGGATGTAAATTATGTTAGGCGGTTATCAAAGAAGTTTAAGGTTTCCTTAAGGCTGGATAGAAAGGATATTCCGAAAATGGCTAAAGAAGAAGGCGGCTCAATCGAGATGATAGCCCGAAAGGCCCGCTATCAGTTTCTGATTGATACGGCCAGAGAATTAAGAGCCAATAAAATTGCTTTAGGCCATAATCAGGATGATCAGGTGGAGACATTTTTGCTTAATTTTTTACGGGGGTCAGGAACAGCCGGCTTAAGCGGTATGCCGGCTAAAAGGAAACTGGCCCGTTTAAAAGGAGGGAAAAACATCTACATAATTAGGCCCCTTATCGGAGCGGCCAGAGAGGAAATTATTGCTTACTTAGATAAAAAAAAGCTTCGTGCGCGCCTAGATGCTTCTAATTTGAGCTTGGCTTTTAAACGGAATAAAATAAGGTGGCAGCTCCTGCCGCTTCTGCAAAAAGAATATAACCCTAATATTAAAGGGGTAATAAAGAGAATAACCGAGATTTTTAAGGAAGAGGATATTTTTTGGCAGGAGTATTTGAAGACAATTTTTAAAAATTCAATTTTAAAAAAGAGTAAAAAGGAAATTCAACTAAATCTCAAAAAAGTATCTGCTCAAGCCGAAGCAGTTCAAAGCAGAATCCTCCAGCGAGCTTTACGGCAATTGCTCGGTGATTTGAGAGGAATTAACTATGCCCATATAACGGCCATTAAGAAATTATGCCGCCGGGCTACCGGGAGAAAATTCTTAACTTTGCCTGGTAATGTTCAAGTGGTTAAAAATTATGATAAATTAATTTTAGAAAAAGGGAAAATAACACGGGATTACCCTTTTAAATTTCCGATAAAGGCACCGGGGGGGAATTTTTTTCCAGTTCTTGCCGCCAAATTAGAGATTGGCTTTAAAAGCTGCAATAAAAATGTTCTCAAGCGGCATATTGAAAAATTGCGGTTTATGCCGTTTGGGAAAAAATTTGAAGCTATCCTTGATAAAGATAGATTGAAGTTCCCTCTGTTTATTCGGAACAGATTCCCAGGAGATAGATTTCAGCCGCTTGGGCTTACGACTTTCCCCAAATTGAAGAAGTACTTTATAAACAAGAAAATCAGCCTTTTAGAGAGGGGGAAAAATCCTCTTCTGGTAGATAGCCGGGGAAGAATTGCCTGGGTAATTGGTCTGGAAATTGCCGATTGGGCTAAAGTGACCGCAAAAACCAGGAAAATTTCAAAGATGAAATATAACCCTTCCCCCCCAGTCAGGTAATCTATAACTTACTTACAGCTTGAAAAAAAAGTTACCTTATGCTAAAATATCCATTCAGACTCCGGGATTTTTTACTATATAAGGAAGGAATCTAAGGTGAATAAATCTGATAAACCACAAAAACCCACTCAATCGTCACGCAATTTAATTTTAGCCGTTGTTGTTTTCCTTGGGCTTTTAATTGTTTTTAATCATCTGCCGCAGGTTTTAAATCCACCCAAAGAAATAATCTTTAGTGATTTTATAGCGGCGCTGGGAAAAGGAAAGGTTCAAGAAGTCGTAATCGTGGAGAATAATATTAAAGGGAAGTTTAGTGATGGCACGGCTTTTAAAACTTACGCACCGGAGGATCCAGATCTGGTTAAAATGCTCCGTTCCAAAGAGGTAAAAATAAAGGCCGAACCAGAAAGTGCCTGGAAAAGCATAGTTTTTTCTCTTTTCCCCCTTTTACTTTTTATTTTATTTTTCTGGTTTTTAATCCGCCGGCAGTTCCAGAGCGGTGGAAAGGTTTTTAGCTTTGGCAAAAGCCAGGCGAAACTGCATTCGGAGACGGCGACAAAGATTACCTTTAGTGATGTCGCCGGGGTGGAAGAAGCTAAGGAAGAACTGCAAGAGGTTATCGCCTTTCTTAAAAACCCCCAAAAATTCCAGAAGCTGGGTGGCAGAATTCCTAAAGGCATTCTCCTTATGGGGCCGCCGGGTTCAGGAAAGACGCTTCTAGCCAAGGCAGTCGCCGGAGAGGCCAAAGTGCCCTTTTTTAGTATCAGCGGGTCCGATTTTGTCGAGATGTTTGTCGGCGTGGGTGCTTCTCGGGTGAGGGACTTATTTGAAATCGGCCGAAAAAACGCTCCGTGCATTATATTTATTGACGAGATTGATGCCGTCGGGCGGCTGCGTTTTGCCGGTTTAGGAGGGGGGCATGATGAAAGGGAACAGACGCTCAATCAGCTCTTGGCAGAAATGGATGGGTTTAATACTCAAGAGGGAGTGATCCTTTTAGCTTCTACCAATCGTCCCGATGTATTGGATCCGGCTCTATTACGTCCAGGCAGGTTTGACCGTCAGATTGTGGTTAATCAACCTGATTTAAATGGACGGGAAGCCATCTTGAAAGTACACGCTAAAAAGGTGATCTTAAATAAAGATGTGGATTTGAAAGTAATCGCCCGGCAGACACCGGGATTTTCCGGAGCGGATCTGGCGAATTTAGTAAATGAAGCCGCTCTCTTAGCGGCCCGAAAGGATAAAAAAGCAGTTGAGATTAAAGAAATGGAGGAGGCTATTGAACGGGTAATGGCCGGCCCGGAAAGAAAAAGCCGGATTATTAGCGAACAGGAAAAAAAGATTGTTGCTTATCACGAATCCGGTCACGCCCTTCTATCGCTTTTAATTCCAGAAGCGGATAGCTTGCATAAGGTTTCGATTATCCCCAGGGGGGTAGCTGCTTTGGGGTATACTATGCAGCTTGCCTCCGAAGATAGATATCTTTATACCAAAGGCGAACTTTTAGGAAAACTTACCGTTCTCCTGGGAGGGCGGGCCGCCGAGATGTTAATTTTCAACGAGGCGAGTACGGGAGCCCAGAATGATTTAAGTGTTGTTACCGAAGCGGCCCATCGGATGATTTGTGAATTTGGTATGAGTGAGAAATTGGGCCATCTTACCTTAGGGCGTAAAGAAACCCAGGTTTTTCTGGGACGGGATATTGTTAAGGAAAAGAATTATAGCGAAGAAACGGCTCAGAAAATTGATATGGAAGTAAGACGTATCGTCGATGAAAGCTATGAACGGGCGCTGGATTTGCTTAAGGAAAATAAAGAAAAATTAGAAAGATTAGCTCGGACCCTTTTGGAAAAAGAGGTTTTAGACGCTAAAGAGGTAAAGCAGATTATTGGCTATGAATCAGAAAAGAATAGAAAAGCTCATTCGTGAATTTTTAGAAGCTATTGGAGAAAACCCTGGGCGGCCCGGTCTCATTGAGACACCTCGTCGAGTGGCGGAGATGTGTAAAGAAATTTTTGCCGGTTTAAAGAAGGATCCCCGCCGAGTTTTAAAGATGATTCATGGCGAGAAGCATGATGAGATGGTTTTGCTTAAGGATATCCCCTTTTATTCTGTCTGCGAACATCATCTTCTTCCTGTTTTGGGCAAGGTTCATATTGCCTATATCCCTGCCGGAGATCGTGTCACCGGATTAAGTAAATTGGCTAGAGTAGTTGATATTATTTCTAAAAGACCTCAGCTTCAGGAACGAATGACAAAACAGATTGCTGATAATATTATGGAAGTTTTGAAACCAGCCGGAGTAGGTGTAGTAATAGAAGCCCGCCATCTCTGTCTCGAAATGAGGGGGATAAAAAAACCAGCGGCGGTAGCGGTGACTTCAGCGGTTAGAGGTATATTCCGTAAGGATGTGCGCACCCGGGAAGAATTTGTAAATTTAGTTAAAGAAAAATAGTTTAGCCTTCGCTTAAATCAAACTTTTTTCAAAAATAGATGAACATTCAGATTTTGTCCGCGAGTCCAGAAGAACTCAGAAAAGAGATGCAAAAAATAGGCGTATCTCCCTATGGAATTAAAGAGATGCTTCCTGAAGCGGTTTCTTTTTTAATTAAGCTTGAAAATGTAGACTTCAAGGCAGCTAATATTCTCAAACAGGAGATGCTTTCCTTAGATGGGGAAGCGGCTATCCCCCGGGATGCCCTGGATGGTTCAGAAAAAAAGACCTCGGCTATACTTATCGGCAATAAAAAGGTTTTTTCAAAACTTCGATATAAACTTTACCCCCAGCCTTTTGGTCTAAGGGAAATAGCCGCTGAAATTGATTCCACTTTAAAGAAATACGCCCGGGAAGACTTTGTTATTAAAGGCCGGGATTTAAATTTGAAATTGGGCGGAAAAACTTTTCTTATGGGTATTTTAAACCTGACACCAGATTCATTTTATGACGGCGGAAGATATAACGCTTTAGACAGGGCTGTTGGCAGAGCGGAAGAGATGGTTTCCCAAGGGGCTGACCTGATTGATTTGGGGGGGGAGTCCTCTCGTCCGGGAGCCAAGCCGGTTTCGGTTAAAGAAGAGATAGCCAGAGTCATTCCGGTGCTAAGACGCTTAAGGAAAAAGATAAAGAAACCTATTTCGGTAGATACCTATAAAAGTGAAATCGCTAAGGCTTGCCTTGAGGAGGGAGCCAGTTTGGTCAACGATATTACTGCTTTCCGTGGGGATAGAAAAATGTCTCGGCTTCTAGCTAAAAAAGGGGTGCCGGTAGTTTTAATGCATATGCAGGGCCGTCCGCGAACAATGCAGAAAAAGCCGTTCTATAAATCGGTAATTGGCGAAATAATCAGCTTTTTACAAGAGAGAATAGATAAAGCCTGCCAGGCCGGGATTGATTTTGAGAAAATTATAATTGACCCTGGTATTGGTTTTGGCAAAACAGTTGAGAATAATTTAGAAATTTTTAGGCGCCTTAAAGAATTTAAAGTTTTAGGCCGGCCTATTCTTGTTGGACCTTCCAGAAAATCTCTCATCGGCAAGATTCTTAATCTTCCTCTTGAAGAAAGGCTTGAAGGTACGGCTGCTTTGGTGGCCTGTTCAATATTAAACGGTGCTCAAATTATCCGGGTGCATGATGTTAAAGAGATGATTCGGGTGGCCCGGATGGTGGAAGCAATTAAATAAGGTGAGGAAAAAATAATGCTTCAATTTTTTCACGATTTGACTTGGATTTTGGCCAAATTTCGCTGGCAGGACGTTGTTGATATTGTAATTGTCGCTTTTGTTATCTATCAGCTGATTCTTTTTATCCAAGGGACAAAGGTTGTTCAAGCCCTTAAGGGTTTGCTAATTCTGGTGATTATTTTCTTTATTGCCAGAATTATGGGGTTTGAAACAATTACCTGGGTTTTGAGAGGTCTTGTTCCCATAGGTGTAATTGCTTTTCTGGTAGTATTCCACCCGGAAGTCCGGCGGGCCTTAGTCCAAATCGGCGGTAAAAGTCTTTTTAATGTGTATCAACAGGAAGAAAAAGTTATCGAAGAAATTGTTAAAGCTATCTCTGTCTTTTCCGAGAAAAAAATAGGGGCTCTAATTGTCTTGGAACGCGAAGTCGGTCTAAAGAATTATATTGAGACCGGTATAGAGGTTGATAGTTTTGTTACTGCGGAACTACTGGGTAATCTTTTTGCTCCTAATACCCCCTTGCATGATGGTGCAGTAATTATTCAGCACAGCCGGATAGCCGCTGCCGGTTGTCTTCTTCCTTTAGCGGCGGAAACTTCTCTCCCGAAAAGTTTGGGGACCCGGCATTTAGCGGCAATCGGCTTAACTCAGGAAACCGATGCGGTGGTGGTTATTGTTTCTGAAGAGACCGGGGCAACCTCTATTGCTTTAGCTGGTAAACTCACCCGTGACTTGGATCCGACTAATCTCAGAAAGACGCTGCGTAATCTCTACGCCTCTTCAACGCAGCGCCGCATAACACTCCATTTGCGGAAATCAGCCAATAAATAAATGAGGGATTAGATGAAAGAAAAAATAAGAAAATGGATAACGGTAAATTTTGGCTATAAAATTTTGGCCCTTTTCATTGCTTTTTTTCTCTGGACTTATGTTATAGGAGAGAAGGTGGCCGAAAGGGTTTATCATCTTCCTGTGGTTTTCCAGAATGTTTCCCGTGGTTTAATTGTTGAGCCGCGCACCCCGAAAATCCATATTACCCTTAAAGGTACTCGGAGTCTGGTGATGAATTATAATCCTGAAAACTTCTTCGTTGTCAAAGATTTAAAAAATTATACCCCCGGGAAATACTCCATTCCGGTTTCCTTGGAGGATATTCCGCTGGCAGATAAAGAAGTAGAGATCATTAGAATTTCTCCCAAGGAAATGGATATAGAGATTAAAGTCCAGGAAGAAAAAATAATCCGTTTTAAAAAACTTCCGATTAAACTTTTGGAATCACCTACTTCCTTTCTTCAGGCTACGTTAGATTTAACCGAGGTTTCTGTAGAATTGATGAAGACTGAGGAATATGCCCCCAAATTAGATACAGCAGAAGTCACGGTTTTTTTGGATATTTCTGAATTGAAAGAAGGGACTTACCAGTTGCCCCTTCAGATAAAAATGCCTCGAGGGGTAAAGTTAGTTACCATTGAACCGAATGTAGTTAAAGTTACTTTAAAGGCGCTCTCGCCTTTAAGCAGAGAATAGAGATGCCTAAGTTATGTATAAATATTGACCACATCGCCACTTTGCGAGAAGCCAGAGGCGGCTCGGAGCCTGATCCAGTCCAGGGAGCTTTAATTTGTGAAAAAGCTGGAGTCCATGGTATTACTTTTCATCTCCGTGAAGACCGCCGCCACATTCAGGATAAAGATGTCAAAAATTTAAGAAGAAAGCTTGGCGGTAAATTAAATATGGAAATGGCTGCCATCCCAGAGATGGTTCATATTGCTAAAAGGGTGGGTGTCGACCAGGTTACTTTAGTTCCAGAAAAAAGAAAAGAAATAACCACTGAAGGCGGTTTGGATGTTTGTAGAACAAAGGCCCGAATAAAAAGAGTGGTAAAAACTCTTAAATCGCGGGGAATTCTGGTAAGCCTTTTTATTGACCCGAAATTTACTCAAGTGCGGGCGAGTTTTCAGGTTGGGGCTGATGCGGTCGAGATACATACTGGCAGATATTGTAATGCCAAGGGTAAGAATAAAAAAAGTGAACTGGGAAAGATTAAAAAGGCCGCTCTTTTGGCTAAATCTTTAGGGCTTAAAGTTTTTGCTGGCCACGGCTTAAATTATAAAAATATTCCAGATATTGCGGGAATTGCCGAAATCGAAGAGTTGAATATCGGACATAGTATTATCTCTCAATCAGTTTTTAAAGGAATCAAGAGAGCAGTTACAGAAATGTTAAAAATGGTAAAATGATTATTGGCTGCGGGATTGATATTGTAGAAATTAAACGGATAAAAAGCCTGCGCGAACGATACCAGGAGCGATTTCTTAATCGCCTTTTTAGCGAAAGTGAAAGAAATTATTGCCAGAAGAAGAAATGGGTAGATAGGCATTTAGCCGGCCGATTCGCCGCCAAGGAGGCTTTTATAAAAGCCTTGGGCGGTAATACCAGGCAGTTGCGGTGGCATGATTTAGAAATCCGTAATAATGGAGGAGGGAAACCCGATTTATTGCTTTTAGGAAACAGCCGGGATTTGGTAGAAGATGTGCATATCAAGAATATCTATTTAACTATTTCTCACAGTGATAACTTTGCTGTTGCCCAGGTAATTTTGGAAAAATGAAAATACCCGCAGAAATAAAAAAGATATTGCCTCCCCGTCCATCAGAAGCGCATAAAGGGATGATGGGGCATGTTTTTATTTTAGCCGGTTCGCTGGGGTTGAGCGGAGCGGCTCTATTGGCGGCTTCAGGTGCCTTGCGCACCGGAGCCGGGCTGGTAACCTTAGGCATTCCCAAAAGCCTTAATCCAGTTGTTGCCGCGAAGCTTACCGAAGTAATGACCTTACCTTTACCGGAAACCAGGCAAAAAACCTTATCCCTAAAGGCAGAGAGCTTAATTATTAATTTTTGCCGGAAAGTGAATGTTGTTGCTCTCGGTCCTGGTTTATCGCAAAATAAAGAAACAAGCAATCTGATTAAACGGTTAATTAAGAAGATTAAACTTCCTTTAGTCCTTGACGCTGATGGAATAAATGCCATAAAAGGAAAGGGCAGTTTTATTCTCCAAAGAAAGGGCGACACCATTATTACCCCCCATCCCGGCGAGATGGGCCGGTTGATTAATCTTTCTGTAAAAAAAATTCAAAGTGCCCGCCGGCAAATAGCTCAAAAAATAGCTTTTCAGTTTAAAGCCGTGGTGGTTCTAAAAGGGCATGATACCGTGGTGGCTTCTCCTGATTGGAAAACCTTTATCAATCCGACCGGCAGTGCGGCCATGGCTACTGGCGGTATGGGAGATGTGCTTACTGGAATAATAGCCAGTTTCATTGCTCAGGGTCTCTCTCCTTTTTCCGCCAGTAAACTAGCCGTATATACTCACGGATTGGCGGCCGATTGGGTAGTTAAAGAAAAAGGGCAGAGAGGTGTAATCGCCAGTGATATCATTGATAAACTTCCTTCTGTCCTAAAAAGGATTGAAGATTAATTTTCTCTTTGTTATACTACGCTGGCGTAGCTCAGTTGGTAGAGCACCTCACTTGTAATGAGGATGTCGGGGGTTCGACTCCCTCCGTCAGCTCCATTCTGGTTTCTGGCTAGTGGCCTATGGAAAGTGGGAAAATAATAAAATACTGAACCATAAGCAATTAGCTATTTGTCATTAGCGAAAAGGGGCAGGTACCAAAGTGGTCAAATGGATCAGACTGTAAATCTGACGGTGTATACCTTCGGAGGTTCGAATCCTCCCCTGCCCACCATTTTTGGCTCATAGTTGACAGTTCATAACTCCAAGGGAAAGGGATAACTATTTTTATACCCTATGGGCTAAGAGCCATGAGACAAAAACGAAGAGGCGGGCGTAGTTCAGTGGTAGAACGGTAGCCTTCCAAGCTGCTCACGTGAGTTCGATTCTCATCGCCCGCTCCAATCTGGTAAAAGAAAAAACTAAAAAGGCATAATGAAGGAAAGGGGGTGAAAGCACAAAATTCTCTTGACAATTTTGATATAATCTGGTAGATATATGGTCTCTATATATCAATCCAGCCCTTGTAGCTCAGTTGGAAGAGCACGTCCTTGGTAAGGACGAGGTCACCGGTTCAATCCCGGTCGAGGGCTCCAGTTAGTTAGACGTTTAATAAAAAGGAGGAAAAGAATGGCAAAAGAAAAATTTGTGCGTAGCAAGCCACACATAAATATTGGAACAATCGGGCATGTTGACCATGGTAAAACCACCTTAACCGCGGCCATAACCTCAATTCTTTCTAAAAAGGGACAGGCTCAAGCGAAAAAAGTTGACGAAATTGATAATGCCCCGGAAGAAAAGGCAAGAGGGTTAACCATTGCCATTGCCCATGTGGAATATGAAACGGAAAAACGTCATTATGCTCATATTGACTGCCCGGGGCACGCTGATTATGTTAAAAACATGATTACCGGCGCGGCCCAAATGGATGGGACAATTCTGGTGGTTAGTGCGGCTGACGGTCCGATGCCGCAGACTCGAGAACACATCCTTCTGGCTCGCCAGGTAGGGGTACCCTATATCACCGTTTTTATGAATAAGGTCGATATGGTAGATGATAAAGAATTGTTGGATTTAGTAGAATTGGAAGTTCGGGATTTGCTCAATAAATATGAGTTTCCCGGCGATAAAACCCCGATTGTTAAGGGCTCGGCTACGGAAGCTTTAAGCTGCGGCTGTGGCAAAAAGGAGTGCCCTAAGTGTGGACCGGTTCTTGAACTCCTGGATACCATTGACACTTATATTCCTGATCCAAAACGC
Organism: uncultured bacterium; assembly: GCA_964506785.1. Lineage (GTDB taxonomy): Bacteria > CAZDME01 > JAYEMH01 > JAYEMH01 > JAYEMH01 > CAZDME01. The sequence continues at coordinate 26,532 of CAZDME010000011.1, forward strand.
GATGTGGATAAACCATTCTTAATGAGTGTTGAAGATATTTTTAGCATTACCGGGCGGGGAACCGTAGCCACCGGAAGAGTAGAAAGAGGGAAGGTAAAAATTGGAGATGAAGTAGAAATTGTCGGGATTAAGCCAACTAAGAAGACAGTAATTACCGGTATAGAGATGTTCCGTAAACTTTTGGATGAGGCAGAAGCGGGTGATAACGTTGGTGTGCTTGTTAGAGGCGTTGAGAAGGATCAAATAGAAAGAGGCCAGGTTATTGCCAAACCGGGAACAATTACTCCTCATACCCAATTCAAAGGACAGGTCTATGTTTTGGCTAAAGAAGAAGGCGGCCGGCATACACCTTTTTTTAACGGATACCGTCCGCAATTTTATTTTCGCACCACTGATGTCACCGGAGTAGTTAAATTACCTCAAGGAGTTGAAATGGTTATGCCGGGAGATAATGTTAGCATAGAGGTTGAGTTAATTACGCCGATTGCCATGGAGAAAGAACTCCGTTTCGCCATTAGAGAAGGTGGACACACTGTGGGTGCGGGAGTAATTAGCGAGATTATAAAATAGACATGCGCGAAATTATTGTTTTATCCTGTACTCAATGTAAACGGCGGAGTTATACCCAGACAAAGAACAAAAGAGCACATCCGGCAAAATTAGAAATAAAAAAGTTTTGCAGGTTCTGTCGAAAAAGAACAGTCCACAAAGAAGTTAAATAGGGAAAAGAATCGAAACTGCACTTTAAAGGTTTGACCCGTCTGTCGTAGGAGCGTTGGTTAATGGTAAACCACCGGTCTCCAAAACCGGGACTGCAGGTTCGATCCCTGCCGCTCCTGCCATTTCGACAAGGATAACAATCAGGATGAATTTAGGCAAAGTTAAAGAATATTTTAAAGAGGTACGGTTAGAATTAAAAAAAATCACCTGGCCGGCCAAGAAGGAATTGATTGCTTCGACCATAGTGGTTATTATTGCTATCTTCATAATCGCCTTTATTCTTGGCGTTTTTGATTTTTCTCTTTCTCGACTCATGACTATTTTATTACAGGCGTAGTTTTTTATGGGTAAAAAATGGTACGTTATTCATACTCACTCCGGATACGAAAACAAGGTTAAAGACGCTTTGCTCAATCGAGCGAGTATCTTGGGGATGAAGGAGGTTATCTCCCAGATTCTCATTCCGACAGAAAAGGTTTCGGAAATTAAAGATGGAGAAAAGCGGATTACGAATCGTAAATTTTTCCCCGGATATGTTCTTGTTGAGATGGAAATGACGGAAAAAAGCTGGTATCTCATCCGCAATACCCCGGGCATAACTGGCTTTGTTGGAGATAGAAAAAAACCTACTCCTTTGGATGAAAATGAAATTCAAAGTATTGTTAAACAGGTAAAGGAAGAAAAACAGGTCCCTAAACCTAAAGTGCTTTTTGAGCCGGGAGAAAATGTAAAGATTATTAAAGGGCCCTTTACAAATTTTAATGGTATGGTCGATGAAGTCTATCCAGAAAAGGGAAAACTTAAACTGACGGTGACAGTATTTGGCCGGGCTACTCCGGTCGAATTAGAATACTGGCAGGTAGAACGCATTTAAAATGGCAAAAAAAATTACCGCTCAAGTAAAACTCCAAATTGCCGCCGGGCAGGCTAATCCTGCTCCTCCGGTTGGCCCGGCTTTAGGCCAGCACGGAGTAAATATTATGGAATTCTGCAAGCAATTTAACGAAAAAACCAAAGGCCGGGAAGGGTTGATTATTCCCGTAGTTATTAGTATTTACCATGACCGCTCTTTTACTTTCATTACTAAAACCCCTCCTGCTTCAATACTTTTAAAAAGAGAAGCGGGTTTAGCTAAAGCTTCGTCCGAGCCAAACAAGATGAAGATTGGTCAGGTTACGCGAGCGAAAGTAGAGGAAATTGCTCGGACAAAAATGCCGGATTTAAATACCACTAAAATTGACCGCGCGGTTAAAATTATCGAGGGAACAGCCAGAAGCATGGGAATTGAAATCGTGGAGAAAATCGAAGAGAAAAAGGCAGAGGAAGATGGGAAAGAGATTTAAGAAAGCTCAAGAAAAAATTGACCAAAATAAAGCATATAAAATAGAAGAGGCGGTCAAATTACTTAAGGATTTTCCTTCAGCGAAATTTGATGAGACAGTAGAATTAAATTTTCACCTGGGAGTTAATCCTAAATATTCCGAGCAGCAGGTGAGAGGAACCGTGCTTTTGCCCCATGGGACAGGTAAAACTATCCGGATTTTAGTTATTACTCAGGGTGATAATCTTAAAAAAGCAAAGGAAGCCGGCGCAGATTTAATCGGGGGGAAAGAGTATATTGAGAAAATAATGAATGGTTGGCTTGACTTTGATGTTCTCATGACTACTCCGGAGATGATGAAAGAAGTGGCTAAGTTAGGTAAGATTCTTGGGAGCCGCGGTTTAATGCCGAGCCCTAAAAAAGGTACGGTTAGTCCCAATTTAGATAAGGCGGTCAAGGATATAAAACGCGGCCGCATTGAATACCGCGTAGATAAAGGCGGTAATTTGCATCTCATTGCTGGGAAAAAATCTTTTGACTCGGATAAACTTTTAGCTAATCTCAAGGAAATTATTTCTGCTATTTTACAAGCCCGGCCGCCAGCCATAAAAGGGAAATATATCAAGAAAGCGGTTCTTTCTACGGCTATGGGACCGGGTATCAAATTGTCAATATAATCCTTAAGGTCTGAGACCGTATGGTATCCAGTTTTTTTGATTATAAGGGCTGGGTTTAAAAAGTTTGCCTGCCGAGATCAAGGGAAATAAGGTTCCCTTTGTCTTTCATCCGGGTGAGGCAGAGGGAATTTTTTATTTGACACAAATCGTTTCCGTTTTAACTCTGGGTGAGTTTTGTCAAAGGCGGGCAATTTGAATTAGAGGAGAGAAAAATGGTCAGTGTTGAAAAACAAGCTGTCGTCAAAAATTTAGAAAAAAATTTTAAACATCCCAATTTTTTAATTTTCACCGGGTATAAAGGATTAAAAGTCGAAGAATTAACTGAGCTGAGGAAAATTTTAGCCAAGGCAAATTCAAGCTTTCAGGTGATAAAAAATACCCTGGCCAGACTTGGCGCAAAAAAGGCTAAACGCGAAGAGATACTGCCTTTCTTAGATGGCCCGGTGGCTATTGCCTCTGCTGATAAAGAGAATGTTGGATTGGCTAAAATCCTGGTTAATTTTGCTAAATCGCATCCATTTTTAGCCATTAAAGGCGGATTCTTTCAGGATAAACTTCTCGATGTTAAAGAGGTGGGTAATTTAGCCAGGCTCCCTAGCCGAGAAATTCTTCTGGCTCAGGTAAAAAATGGATTTTTAGCCCCGGTGACTGGTTTAGTTTTTGGTCTCAAAGGGTTGATTCAGGGTTTAATCGGAGTCTTAAAGAATATAGAGAAACAAAAGGCCTAAATGAGAATATGGTGAGTCGCAAATGGTGAAAAACAAGATAACGATATAACGAAAAAACGAAAAAAGGAGGAAAAAAATGGCTGAAGAGAAGAAAGTTGAGAGAAAGGCAGAAGAGAATCTAGAGAAAGAGCCCCAGTCGGAGATAAAAAAAGAGGAGGCTCCGAAGAAAGAAGTGCCGAAAAAGCTTCAGGATATTCTTAACACTATTGAGAAAATGACGGTACTTGAACTTTCTGAGTTAGTTAAGGCTTTAGAGGATAAATTTGGAGTGAGTGCTGCCCTGCCTATGGCTGCTGGCATGGCTGCTACCGGAGGGGGAGCTGCCGGAGGTGAAGGAGCAGGAGAGGAAAAAACTTCCTTTACCGTTCAGCTGATTAGCGCCGGAGAGAAAAAAATACAGGTTATCAAAGAGGTAAGAGAAATTACTGGACTAGGTTTAAAAGAGGCCAAGGGTTTGGTCGATGCAGCACCTAAACCAGTTAAGGAAAATATTAGTCAGGAGGAAGCAAATAAAATTAAAGAAAAGCTAGTGGCAGCTGGAGCACAGGTTGAACTAAAATAGCTTTTTGCGGGTAATAATGGGGAAAAATAGAAAATGGGACAAAACTGTTTGTTTGTCCCATTTTTATTTATACCGAAGAGGAATAAATACTAACTTTTGTTTGACTTTAACCTTTAAATTTGATAAAATTCCCCTAGGCGATATAAGAGACTAATTGTATGAATAGACTATCCGGCAAAATCTTCTTTATAAGTGTTATTTTCATCGTTTTAGCCTTTTTATCTCCTTCAAGTTTTGCTTCTTGGATATGGACACCTCAATCAGGGAAGTGGGTCAATCCTAAATACGCCACTAAAGAGACAGCCGAAGAACAGTTTCTCTGGGCTGAGGAGTTTTTCGAACGGGGCAATTACAAACGGGCTATCGATGAATATAGAAAAATCTTAAAGAAATTTTCTGGCAGCCCTTTTGCTTCTCGGGCCCAGCTATCCATTGGGCAAAGCTACTACAAAATGAACAAATTTGACCAGGCCCTTGAATCATATCAAAAGGTTATTAATGATTATTCTCTTTCGGAGGTGGTTAAAGAGGCTTTGCAACTAGAGGAAAGATTGGCCGAGGAGTATCTAGAAAAAAAATCACCCCGCCAATTCCTTATTCCGCAGCATGACCGGTTTAACAAAGCCGCTCAAATCTACCAGCAAATTGTCGATAATTTTCCTTTCCAATCTCGGGCGGCAGAACTTCAGTATAATGTCGGTTGGGTTTACTATAAAGCTGGAAATTTCAAAGAAGCAATAAAGGCCTTTGAGAAAGTAAAAAAGAATTATCCGAGAAGCGCCTGGAATGCCAAAAGCAGTTTCATAATTGGGTTAGTTTACTGGACTCAGAGTCCAGAGCGGCTTGAGTATCACCAGGATGCCGTAAATAAAGCTGTTGACAGCTTCCAAAGCTTTATAAAAGATTATCCGGATCATCCTAAGGTTAAGGA
>CAZDME010000012.1:0-28678 GCA_964506785.1 uncultured bacterium
ATTATACCAACAATAAGCCTGCCCCGGTTCTTTAAGACTCTACTTGCCTCCGCTATTACTTTTCGGGGTTCTCTCACGAAACACAGGGTGGTAATAATCAGTACGTAATCGAATTCGCCGTCATTAAAAGGAAGGTTTTCTCCTTGCGCTAATTTAACCTTTAGGCCGCGTTTCCGAGCCTTTTCTATCATTTGAGGCGATGAATCTATCCCGATATCTATCCCCAAAGCCGAAGCAAACCGGCCCGAACCAACACCAATCTCTAATCCCCTGCCTTTGTCCGGCATAACCTTCTTTATAGCTTCGAGTTCGGATAAATAAGCAAATTTATTTTTCTCATACCAATCATCGTATTCTTTAGAATACCGGTCAAAAATATTATCCATTTTATATCGGCCTATTGTTCATTTAACCTTCACTAAAAAATCTATCGATGACGGCATTACATTTCCATAATCAAGCGCTTCCTTGCTTTTTGGCGCCGGGCCGGACAAAAAGAAGCGGAAAAATTATATCACTGACACAACAAGGAAGCCATACAGCTAAAAATAAAAAGATGAAAATGATAAAATAAGAAAACCAATTTATCGCCCCGCCTTTAGCCATCATAATATGGAAAAGCGATGCCCAGGTGCTTAGGAGTACATGTCCATAGTGAGGAAATTTTGTTGCCGGCCTGAAATAGGCAATGGCGATACCGATTATGGCTAAAGGATTGATTAACCACCATTTTTCGATAAACCCAAGGTGAATCCCCCTGTTGGGCAATCCAATTAGAGATTCTCCCAGATATGGAATAACGGAATCACTTAAAGTGGCGATACCCACTGACCCCAAATACCCAATAATAAGCAGGATGAAAAGGTTGCATTTGCTTTTAATCCGGCCGCATTTATGAAGCTCATACATAGAGGCAGTAACCAGAGCGCTTAAAACAACATGAATCGGATGGAGGATGTAAAAAATGTTGTAGGAAATCCCGGCCGGCAATCTCCGGATAAATATTATAATTAAGATACCGGTAAATGCCCCGAAAGTGGTAAAGGGGGCGTGTTCTTTTAATTCTTTAAAAATCAGTTTATGTTTATGCATTTTTGCTCACTGGAATTTACCCCGTTAGAAACAGGTCGCCTTCAGGCAACCGCCATTCAACCTTTATGGACAGAAAGCAATTCCTTTTCAGCGAATCCTCGCAATTAGATGATGCCTCTACTTTTTATCTATAACGGGGATTACCACCATCGGCCGCGTTTTTGATAGGTTTCAATAAACCTTTCTATGCTTCGGTCAAAGGTTTTCTCGACATCATCAGGGAAAAAACAAGCCGGCAGCTCTCCTAACCGCCAGTGATACTGCAGACACTCACAGCAGATACCTTTTTTACCGCAGGGTTCGTAAGTGCAGTTACACCTACCCCTATTTTCTTTGACCTGACACTCAGCCATGCATGCCTTCCTATTTATCCAATTTTATTTTCAAACCCGCACCAACCTTAATAAAATTCTCCTTGAACCCTTCTTGAAAAAGCTTAATGGCTCTCTCGCCGGTACAATGACAGGGAGCCGCTTTTTTAATTCCCATTTCTTTAAGTTCAGAAATTATCTTACCCAAGCTTAAAACTTTCCCCAAATGGAACCCGCCCAAAACCAAATAAATTTCCTTAGCGAAGGCTTCTTTAACTTTTCTGACCATTTTTGCAATTCCGGGATGGGCACAGCCGGTAATTACTACCAGGCCCGATTTTGTTTCAACCGTCAAAGGAATCTCCGCCGGGCCAAAACTACCCATCTCTGGGCCCGTATGCACTCCCTGGCTAACATTCGTTATTTCACTGACCGGAGAAAATTTTATCCCTCTTTTTTTGAGCCCTGTTTTGAAATCTTCCGGGTAAGAATTACCAAAAAAAAGCTCTACCCTATTATTCCCCCCGATAACCGCTTCCAGACCGCCGGTATGGTCCCAATGATTATGAGAAAGGACCAAAGCGTCAATATCTTCGGGATTAATCTTTAAAGCATTCAAATTAAAAGAAAGTTTGCCGGCGTCATCACCAACATCAAAAAGAATCTTTTTATCAAGATGTTCAATCAGACAGGAAAAACCCCAGCCGGATTTTAATCTTTTATCATATAGTTCATTGTCATACACTATGGTTATCATCATCTTAGCCCCTATCACCAACTCCCTACAACCCACCACCTATGGCCTATTACCTTCAACCTACCACCTACAACCTATTTTTCCCCCTACCACCTACTACCTATCCTCCTATAACCCAGCGCTTCATTATTTAGCTCTCTGGCCAAATATCTTCGTTCCTACCCTCACAATATTGGCCCCTTCTTCTATGGCCATGCGGTAAGAATTACTCATACCCATAGAAAGGTATTTCATCTCTACCCCGGGCAGATTAAGCGCTTTTATCTCTTTAAATATTTTCTTTGTCTTCCGAAAATATGGCCGCGAATTTTCGGGGCTGCCAAAACGCGGCCCCATAGTCATAAGCCCCATTACCTTTATATGTTTAAATACGGAAATATTCTCCGCAAATTTTTCTGCCTTTTCGGGCAAAACACCAAATTTCTGCAATTCTTTCCCGCTATTTATCTCGATCAATACCGGCATTATTTTTTCTATCTGGATAGAAGCTTTATCAATCTCTTCGGCAATCTGCAAAGAATCAACTGTTTCTATCATATCGAAGATTTTCACTGCCTTTTTTACTTTATTCTTCTGAAGATGGCCGATAAAATGCCATCTTACTCTTCTGCCTATAATCGCAAAGGCATTTTGAGCCTCTTGAAGATAGTTCTCTCCAATAATTTGTAACCCCCCGTCTATTGCCTCCAGAATCTCCTCAGCCGTTCTTTCTTTGGCTGCCCCGACTAATTCTACTCCCTTCGGCAATTCATCCAATAATTTCCTGACATTTTCTTTAATCATTCCGGCCGGCGCACTCAATCAAAGATACGATTTATCTGTTATTTTTATCAACCATTACAATCTTTGCTTTTATTTTCCCTATCTCATCTTCACTGATTGAAACATACGATATAATGCAAATTTTGTCGCCGGCTTTGCCGCACCTGGCTGCCGGCCCATAAAGAACAGTCCTGCCTGAATTTGCTTTTTCTTCAATAACGTAGGTTTCGAACCTTTGGCCATTGTTAAAATTCAAAACCTGGACTTTTTCCCCCGGTATAATATCGCTTTTCATCAAGAGGGTTTTATCGATTCCGATACTTCCCTGATAATTCAAGTTTGTTTCAGTAATGACGGCCTTATGGATTTTTGATTTAATTACTTCTCTCAGTATCATCCTAACCTCCCCGCTGCCCTATCCCAGATATTAGAGATTGCCTCCTTGGTCTTTCTGCCTAAAAAGCCTCCAACCTCTTTTAGTTTTTTTATCTTCCTTTAACTATAAGCACTTCTCTTATCTATATATGAGGAATTATCTTCTCTTGCAGCACCCCCTTGGGTATTACTCCGATAATTTTATCGACTACTTGGCCGCCTTTAAAAATAGCCAAGGTCGGGATACTCATAATTCCGTAATTTACCGCTGTCTGCTGAGCCTCATCCACATTCACCTTGCACACCTTTAACTTTCCCTGGTGTTCCTGAGCAATTTCTTCAACTATCGGCGCTACCATCAAACATGGCCGGCACCAGGCAGCCCAGAAGTCCACTAAGACCGGAATATTGGATTCCAGCACCTCTTCTTTAAAACTGGCGTCACTCACTTCAATGTGCATCTTTATCGACTCCTTTCCCTTACAATTTTGGTTTTAATACCTCCTCGAACAGCTACGTCTAATTCCACTTTGAGTCTTTTAGGTTTGACGCTTTTCCAGAAATCTTCAAAGATTTTATTAGCCAAATGTTCATGAAGAACGGGAATATCCCGGAAGGCGAGAAAATAAAATCTTAAACTTTTCAATTCAGGGATTAATTTAGCCGGCAGATAAGTAATCCTAACCGTGTAGAAATCTGGGATGCCGGTCATCGGGCAAAGGGCAGTTAATTCCGGGTACTCATAACTCACCTCTCCTCCTTTAGCATAAAGAAAATCCAGCACTTTAATCTCTGGCAATTTAATTTTTTTCGTATATTGCTCTTGCCTCTTTATTTCCATATTACCCATTTTTTCGATTTTATCCTTGAATTTTCTTTTCTTTCTACCGTTTTCCCCTCCCTGCCTTATCTTTCTCACTCTAAACTTTCTAATCAATAATCCGAATGCAATAAGCGCTGATTTTCGGAAATGATTTTCATTATCGATATAAACGAACTTTGAGCTTTTGTCAAGGTAATTCTTAAAAAATGGATTTTGACCTGTTTTATTTAAGGCTGCCTCTTCTCCCAATATTTGGCATAACTGAAAAATTGGTAAAGAGAATCGGAAAAAGCGATCACCACCCCCATAAAACCGTCTCTATAACCTTTCTTCATTAAAAACCTCCGGAGGAACCGGTCGAGCATTTTTCGGCAAAGAGTAAGGAAACTAATTTTCCTTTTTTCCCGGGACCACTTTTCCGCTTCTTTCGTTGTCTGGGAATTTAAGGCGGAAATAAAATGGTGGAAGTCACGGTAGCCGTAATGAATAATATCAGCTTTTAGAAGGCGCGATTTCCCTTCCAGGAATATTCGGGGATGAACCTCAGCCTCTTCGTAACGAAAGGCACCTTTTTTAAAAAGACGCAATTTACCCGCCGGATACCAGCCTCCATATCTTATCCAGCGTTTTCCGATATAGGTCCGGATAGGAATGGCATATCCGCTGTACCCTTCTTTTTCCCGCAACACCTCTCTTATTTCTTTAGCCAATTTCTCACTTACTCTTTCGTCGGCATCCAGGCTTAAAATCCAATCCCCGGTTGCATTCCCATAAGCCCAGTTACGGTGCCTCCCTTCATTTTCCATTTTCCTGACAAAAATTTTGTCCGTAAACTGCCGGGCTAATCCGGCCGTTTTATCCTGGCTTTCATCATCGACAACAATTATTTCATCGGCCCACTGAGCGCTCTTTAGACATTCGGAGATATTCGCCTCTTCGTTTTTGGTAATTACGACAACGGAAATTTTAGTCATTAACCCCTCCCAGAATTTTTTGGGCTGCTTGAAAAACTTCAAAAACGGTAATTGCCTTGAGGCACTGAAAGCCCTTATCGCAACTATGCGCTAAACAAACCTGACAACCAGGATCTTTATGAAAAATGATATGTTCCCTGCCCCGGGGACGCCACCTTCGGGGAGATAACCCCGGCTGCTTTCTACCGAAGATTACCAGGCAGGGCGTTTTCATCGCCGCGGCAATATGCACCGGGCCGGTATCATTAGAAATAAAAAGCTGCGCCTGCTTTAAAATAGCCCCTACATTCCCCAAAGCCAGCCCTTGAACAATAACCGCCTTTTCCCCTAATAAACGCCTTAATCTTTCCAGTAACGGGCCTTCTTCGTTGCTGCCAATGATTATAATTTTTACTGGAAAAGATTCCATTAATTTTTTGCCCACCTCAGCAAATCTTTCAACCGGCCATCTTTTAGAAGGGCAACTGGCTCCGGGTTGTATCGCCACTAAAGGAATCTTTCTATCCAAGCCGTTTCCCTGGAAAAACTTTAGTGCAAAATTTTCCTCCTCTTGGCTCACAACCATTTCCACCTCTTTATTAGCAGCGGAAATCCCCCGGGCAGCAATCACCTCAAGATTATATTCTATTTCGTGCTTCTCCCCTTTAAATTTCTCATCGGGTAGTTTCTTTGTAAGCAGAAAGCCGCATTTTCGGTTATAACCGATTCTCTCCGGAATTCCGGCCAGGAAAGTTATGATATTCACCCGGTTAGTCGGATGGAAAACAAAGGCTAAATCAAATTCTTTCTTTCTCAAATCTCTGACGAATTTAAAACTATTCCAGAAGGTCTTATGCTTTCCTCTTTTATCATAAACGATCACTTCATCCAAATGAGGATTGTTTTTTACCACCTCAACACTATACGGCCGAACCATCATTGCCAGAAAACTTTCCGGCAGGCTCTGACGAACCGCTCGAATAGCCGGCGTAGTCAAAACAACGTCACCAATCCGATCCGTACGCACCAGTAGAATTCTTTTAGGATTTTTTTTGTTTCGCTTCATTCATAATTTCCTCAAACTTCAGAAAAACTTCATCTACGGAAAGAGATTTCAAACATTGATGTTCCCTGGGGCACTGGGCAAGTTCACAGGGCGAACAGGACAGATTCTTTCTGACCACGCCCTTTATTGGACTCAAGGGGCCATATTTTACCGGATCAGTCGGCCCAAAAATAGCCAGAGTGGGCACCCCCAAAGCACTGGCTAAATGAAGAGGCCCGCTGTCATTGGTAATAAAAATTTTTGCCTTTTGGAGAAGAGCCGCCAATTCTTGGAAGTTTAATTTCCCTCCTAGATTGAAGCTGCCTTTAATCTCTCTAGAAATTTTTGCGCACTTTTCTCTATCTTCCCTTCCCGAAATGAAGGCAATAGGCAGATTGTATACATCCTGAATTCTTTGCGCCAATAGAATGAACCCGTCATCTGCCCAGCATTTTAAATGGCTGGCCGCCGTCGGATTGATAACGATTAGCTCGCTATTTATTCTTCCGCCAAATCTCCTTTTAATATTTTCCTTGGCACCTTCCGAAATATAAAAAGGGAATCTAATTTTATCCGGCTTAATCCCGAATTTTCCTAAACTGCGCAGATGCTTCCGGACCTGGTGTTCGGGAAACTTGGACCTTTTTGCGAAAATGGGGCTATGATACCTTGAACGCAAAAATAAGGGGAACAAACTATGGCGCAAATCGACGACCAAATCGTAACGCTCCCTTCTTAATTTTTTTATAAATAAAAACTTTTCTCCTAAGGTTTTGTGCTTATCGTAAACAATCACTCGGGAGAATTCCGGGTTATCCTTAACTGCCGGGTAAGCCCGCCTCCCGATTAAAATAGAAATATTCGCTTCGGGAAATTCCCCCCGCAGGCCGCCGGCAACGGGAAGGGTTAAGATTACATCGCCAATATTACTTAAGCTGATGACTAAAATACTATTTATGTTTTTCATCATTCTGAAGCCTTTAGTTTCAAAATCTACTATTCAAAACCCAAGTTTACAGAATTTAGGCTATTCTACTATGCACAAAAACTCGATAGGCAAAAATTGCTTTTGAAAGGATTTTTTTACACCGTGTACACATCTGTCATAAATCATACAGCTATCATTTTGCCGGCTGCCTTTATTACTTCCTCAACGGTAATCCTTTCCATACAAATATTTCTCCCCCAGCGGCACCTTTGCGGACAAGGGCTGCAGTCCAGATTTTTATAGATAATCTGATTCCCCCCGCTTTGAGGACCCCAGCGCCGGGGGTCCTGAGGACCAAACATGACTAAAGTTGGAAGACCGACGGCCGCGGCTACATGCATCGCCCCGGTATCAGTACCAATAAAAAGCTTGGCTTTTTCATATAAACAGGCTAATTCCCTGATGGTAAATTCGCCAGCAGCAATTAATGGCTTCTCTTTCATTAAACTGGAAATTTTCTCTATTCCCCCCTTTTCCGCAGGCGTCCCGGTAAAAATAACCTCTATTGGAAAATTTCTTATCAGGTAATCGGCAAGCTTTGCATAATTCTCTTTTGGCCAGCGCCTTCCCCACCAGCCGCCGGAGGGGTGAATAATGATAAAATTTGTAATATTTCTCTTTCTTAACCAATTTTCTATTTTTTCCTGTTCATTGGGATTAAGCCAAATTTCCAAATCCGGATTTTTAGCTTGAATCCCCAGTGGTTTAATTACCTCTAAAAGATTTTCTGCTTCATACCGAAAAGAATCAGAAAAATAAACATTATTTAGAAAAAACCTCCACCCCTTGGTATTATAGCCTAAACGAACCCTTGCTCCAGCCAGCCAGGAAAGTGCTGCGTAACGCCGGGAATGATGAAGTACAACTATCAGGTCAAACTTCTCTCTTCGCCATCTTTCAAGAAGTCTCAAGCTTTGGAATAGATTGAGTTTCTTCCCCCTTTTATTAAAAACGATTATTTTACTAAAATAAGGGTTGCTTTTTAAAAGAGCAAGTTGTCCCGGCTGATTCCGTAAGCTTAAAGATAAATTTGCCTCCGGGAATTTTTTTTTCAGCGCCCGAAAGACCGGAACGGCTACCAGTAAATCGCCGATTCCCGGAAATCCCAGGACAACCAGGATATTCTTAATTTGTATATTTTTGATGTCCATCGTAAATCAAGAGACTATCTAAAAGCGGATAATTAAAAACGCAAAACCACAGCGTAAAATTTGCGGGCAGTGGCCAAAGCAACTAACTGGATAACTATTTCAATAATTCTTCATAAACCTTTTCTATGTGTTGAGCCATTTTGCGGACATCAAAGTTATCTTCTACTTTTCTGCGCCCGGCTTTGCCTAAAAATTTTCTTAACTCTTCATTTTCGGCTAACCTGATTATTGCCCTGGCCAAACCCTTGGAATCTCCCGGATTAACTAACAATCCATCCGCTTCATCATTAATTACTGAAGGAATCCCTCCGACCCGGCTGGCTACTACTGCTTTACCGCAAGCCATCGCTTCCAGAATGGCAATTCCTAAACCTTCCTGTAAAGAAGGCTGGACAAATATATCGATAAGTTTTAAAGCCCGGGAACTTTCTAAATACTCTATCCGGATAATTCTCCTATCGTCCGGAAGGGATAAAACAGAAGGATATCTTTTCCCGCCGCTTCCGACAAGCACAAATTTTATACCTGGCCTTTTTAATGAAGCTATCGCTTCCAAAAAAACCTTATGACCTTTTTCCGGAGAAAACCGCCCAATCATACCAACAGTAACAGCGCTGTCCAAACCAAACCTCTGGCGCATCTTTTTGTCTTTTTCATCTAACCCGGGAGAAAATTTTTCTAAATCCACCCCGGTAAATATTAACTCCACTTTTTCTTTAGGTAATTTGAACTCGTCTAATAAATGTTCCTTAACTGCCGGGCTGATAGCAATAGTTTTCTCTCCCCAGGCAGGAAATATTTTTCTTCCCCAGCGGACTTTATAGTATCCATGAGCCGTAGTCAGCCAGCTGACGCTGGTTCTCCGGGAAAGCTGGCATCCGACACAGTGCGTTACCCGGGTATGGGTATGAAGAACTTCGATTTTCTCTTTATTTATAATATTTTTTAAACGGAAAGCGGCCAGCCAGAGCTTAGGGCTTAATTCTGATTTAGTCTTTATGGGTACAAAAAAATGCCTTATGCCGGCTTTTTCGAATTCAGACACAAAACTGCCGCCGCTGGAAGCAACAAAAACAGCCTCGCCTCTCTCCAGGAGTGCTCTGGATAAATTATAAATATAGCTGGCAATCCCGCCGTGATTAAGATGGGTAGTAAAATGGAGTATTTTCAATGTTTTGTTCTTTCCTTTTTACCAGACGCGCTTGCCTGGATACGCCATATTTTTTCGGCGGACGGGTTCTGCGTTTTCGTCGTTTATTTTTATGTAACTAAGGCAAAATTGTATTACTGCGCCCGGCACACTATCCATTAATATGCAAAATCTGCTTAATTTTCCCCAATATTTCTTCAACCTCAATCAGCTGCATACACTGTTGATGGGAACATTTTTTTCGATAACAGGGCTGGCAGGAGAGTTCTTTTTTAACAATATATAAATTGGCTGCAGGAACAGTATGCCGCCTGGGATCAGTAGGGCCAAACAAAGCTATTGTTGGTATTTCTAAAGCCTGAGCCAGATGCATTGGCCCGGTATCGTGGCTGATAAAGGCGGAACTCTCTTTTATAACCCCAGCCAGTTGAATCAAATTTGTCTGTCCCGCCAAATCCTGTCCTTTTTCTTTCATTGCTTTTTTAATTCGTCCGACTTTATCTTTTTCTCTTTTCCCTCCGAGAAAAACTACTTCATACTTTAGCCTCTTTATCAAGATATCGGCCAGGCGGGCAAAAGAAAGTTCGCTCCAACATTTGCTATCCCAGCCTTTTCCTGCTCCGGGAAGGATAGCGATATAAGGCCTTCTTAATTGAAAAGAGGGCTTAGGAGGCGGGGCGCATTCTAATTTAAAGTCATCTAAACTCACTCCGATTTTTGAAAGAAGCCAGGCCTGGTGCTCTACGGGATGGACTTTTTCAGGACCGGATACAGCTATAGTCAATAAAATCCTCCCGCCTTTTCTTCGATAACCCAATCTATTTTTCGCTCCTGCCCTAAAAGCCAGGAAGTGACTGCGCCATGTATTTTGGAAATCGATACTCAAATCAAAATTTTCTCTTCGTAATTTAGGGATTAAATGTCTCCAGTTTTGTTCGGGAAACTCTATAAAGTTGTCAATATAACCAAGCGGATGTAAAAATTCTTTATATTCTTTTTTACCCAGAAGATAAATTTCTGCCCGGGGGAATCCCCTTCGGATGACCCTGAGAGACGGCACGATTAAAATAACATCCCCCAGGGCACTCCATTTAAATATAAGAATTTTTTTTACTCCGCCCTCCCCGAATTGTCTAATGGGGTTTATTGGCATTTTAAGCACTCTCGATAAACCTCAATTGTTTCCCGACACATTTTATCCAAATTAAACTCTTTTAAAACCTTTTCTTTGCCTCTTTGGGCCATTCCCTCGGCCTCTTTTCTATGCTCAAGCATCCACTCGATGGCTTGCGATAAAGCTAAAGCATCTCCGGCTTTAACCAATTTCCCGGCCATATCATTTTCGATGATATCTTTTACCCCGCCTAAATCGGCCGCTACCACTGGCTTTGTTAAAGCCAGCGCTTCGATCACTACCCGGCCGAAAGATTCCGGTTCGATTGAGGGGAAAACCAGTAAATCAAAAGCGGAAATAATCCTCAAAACATCGTCCCGCCTTCCGGTAAAAATTACCTCATTCTCGAGTTTTTCTTCCCGAACTTTCGCCTTAAGCTTTTTAAAAAACTTTTCTTTAGCCGCCTCTCCGACAATCAAGGCACGGAAAGAATAGTTTCTTCTTTTTAAATGAGTTAAAGCCTCCAGAAAAAGCAAAGGCCCTTTACGCGGAGTTAAACGGCCAACCATACCAAAAAGGTACTTAGCTTCTCCAGCTAATTGCCGGCGCAGTCTAAGAGAATCCTCCGGGTTATAACTTTTTTTGAGCTTTTCAAAATCAATGCTGCGATGGATAACCCGCAATTTCTCTTCAGGTATCCGGAAAGTTCTTTTCATATATTCCTTCAAAGGGAAGCTGACCGTAATCACCCGTTTCCCAAAACCCATTACCCGGCTGCCCCAGTGACTCCGATAAAACCCATGAGCAGTAGTAACAAAGGGAACCTTTTCCTTTTTAGAGGCAAAATAGCCAATCCAGGCCGGAACGCGAGAACGGGCATGAACCAAGTCAATGCTTTCATCCTTTATGATTTTTCTAACCGGCCCGATGAGAGAACAAATGGAAAATATAGATTTGCGATGGATAGGCAGTGCATAATGCTTAATATTTGTGCCTCCTAATTCTTGAATCAGGCGGCCGCCATTAGATACGATAACGGCTCGATTGCCTCTCTTAACTAAACCCTTGGCTAAATCGATTGTTCCTCTTTCTACCCCGCCTAATTCAAGATTAGGCAGCATCTGTAAGATATTCATAACTCTTCACCGTTTTATAGACCGTAGGATATAACTTTTTCCCTACCACCTATTACCTAAAACCTATTACCTGTCACCTATTATTAGCTGAAAGCAGTGTTTCTTTTACTCTTTCAATCGCCTTTTCAGTATCATTGAGGACTTTAGGCGCAGATCCTTCTAAAAGCAGACGGTTGATTACCTGGCTGAGATTATCGGCTCTGGCCAAATATAAATAACCTTTTTGAACCAAATTGTTGATTGTCTCCAAATGTTTAGGAAGCTTGCCTTTGGTTTTTCTATCGACTTGCAGAACAATAATTTTTTTCGCCGAGCTGGCTGCTTCGGCAATCATAGAAATACTGTCTTCGGTTACAACTACTGCTTCGCTCAGGCCTAAAATCCCACCCACGGGATTATATGAATCCTGCCGGGGAGAAATAAATAGCTCTAAATCAGGAAAATTCCTCAATTCCTCTTTAAATTGCCTTTCAACCTGAATAGGGGTGCGGCGGGAAGTGGTAAATAAAAGCTTGAATTTATGAGTCTCACAGATTTTCTTTATCTCTTCAACCACCTTTCTTAAAGTACCCCTGGACAGCGAAAAGTGACGAGTTTCTCCTCCAATAAGCAGACCCAGGAATTTATCGCCCTTTAAAGAAAATTTATCTTTTAAGGTTTTCCCAAGGGGAACAAAATCTTCCTTCCTCAAAGGGTGAAGAGAAGCAAATACGGTCAAAACATTTTTTACTATGGGCAAGTGGTCATGCTTGGGAGCAATCACCAGATCAAAAGATTTGATATCCATTATTCCTGGTTTCATACAGACAATTTTTTTGGCACCGGTAAATCTGCCGTATAAAAGGTTAAAAGCGGCCAGGGAACTGCCAGCAGAAATAATCGCCTGAGGGAAAAAAGAGTTTAATTTCTGGAAGGAATTTTCGGTCAAAGACTTTTTCAGGAAGAACTTAATTAAACAATGGTTCTTCGCGATGGGGGCTAATAAAGGAAGGAAAATTTTCCAAATTTTACTTTGAAAATCTATTTTTACCTCTAGGACTTTTGCCGCCGGAAATCCCCGGGCGATTCCCCACGATTGCCTTAAATGCCCGGCTTTGCCGTCGCTTAAAATCATTATATTAACCTTTTTTACATTAAAGTTCCCCTCTGCTATCGGCCGGGTTTTCCACCGCCGATGAACCCAAAGCCACTGGCCCGGATAAAGCCAAATATAGGATTCAAGTATCCGGCTAAACTCCTGAAGGCTGTTTTTCACTATTGCCTCTTTATAATCGCCGGTTTTCTTGGGCTCCAAATGAAGGGGCGGATGAACATAAATTTTATGTTTAAACCCGGAACGTATAATAAAACAGGGAAGAATTGGCACTCCGGTTCTTAAAGCAAGCAGAATTGGCCCGGGGTGAGTTGACGCTGGATGGCGGAAAAAATTTACGAATACCCCCCGGCGGCCCGCGTCCTGATCCCCTAAAACACCGACAAATTCATTTTTACGCAAAGCCGTTATTAAATCGCGGACGGCCATTCCTTTAGTGTAAACTTTGATTCCAGAATTCGCTCGATATTGATTGAGAAGAAAATTCAGCCGGCTTTTTTTTTGCTCTCGAGCCAGGGCATTCAAGGAATAACCTTTGAGACTTGCCCAAACAGCCGAAAGCTCCCAGTTGCCCAAATGGGCGGTGAGTAAAATCCCGCCTCTGCCTTGCGAATGAACCATATCCAAATATTCCCTTCCTTCAATAGAAATAAAACTGTCTACTGATTTACTGTTCAATTTGGGGAAACGAAGGATTTCAAAGAAACTCTGGCTTAAATTCATGAAAGACCGGCGGGCAATTTTTTTAAATTCCGAATCGGTCTTTGTCACTCCAAAAGCCCTTCTAAGATTAAGAAGGCTGATCTGGCTGTGTTTCCGGTCAAGAAAATAAATTAAACTACCGATTAATCCCCCCAAAAAAATTACCAGTTTTTGTGGCAGGATTCTAACTATTAAACCCAGAAATTTAACCGTTAAATATTCAAGATAGCCAAGCATCTAATATTTCTCCACCGACAACAACCTTTAATTCAACTTTGAGAATTAATATAGGGAAATCCACCGAGACCTCGGGCAACCTTACCTCATCTTTTTCCGTAGTCACAATAAACTCAGCTTTTTTAAATCGGGCTAAATTCATAACGTCCGCTAAATCTTTCGCTTGGTAATAGTAATGGTCGGGATAAATCGCCTCCCCGACTAATTTCCCTCCAAGCTGAAGAAGCGAATAGCGAAAGGAACTGGGTGCTCCAAGGCTGGCCAGCATAAAAATCGGTTTTTTATAAATACAATCCTTTGTCCTTATCTCTTTCTTCGGCCAAAGGCTGAATTCGACTGGCTCATAAATAGTTTCCACTACAGGGGCCAGGGAGTTAAATTTTCTTATCTTTTTCTTCAAAACATCGACTTGAACATTCCCTTCGTTAACTTTAGAAAGGAAAATTAGATTAGCTCTTTTTAACTCACCCAGTGGTTCTCTTAAAATGCCTGCCGGAATCAGCCATCGATTACCAAAAGGATTAGTACTATCAATCACCACCAAATCCACGTTTCTCTTTAATGACCAATGCTGAAATCCATCGTCAAGAATAATAACTTCCGGCTGAAACCTCTGAATCGCCCATTTTCCGTTAAAATAGCGCCTGCCGCCAACAATTACCGGTACCCCTGGCAGTTTCCTGGCTAATAGATATGACTCATCGCCGGCTTCTTTAACCCCGGCTAAAACTCTAGCCTTATCTGAAACCAGAAGAATCTTTTTTCTCGCCCCTTTACGGCCATAGCCCCGGCTTAAAATAACTATTCTTTTAAACTTGAGCTTCCGGGCAATGAACTCTACCAATGGTGTCTTGCCTGTTCCTCCCAAAGTTATGTTTCCCACACTAATGATTTGACAGGGCAGTGACTGGCTTTTTCTCAGACCTGCTTTATACAAGGACTTGCGCAGAATGAAGAAAAAATAATAAAAAACCGCCAAAGGCCAAAATAGAATAATCGAAAATTCGGTCTTAAGCAGCCACTTATAAATCTTATCTAAGATTTTTTTCATTATCTAATTATCTAAATCAGCCAAAATTTAAAATTCCCCGGAACATCGGCGAAAAAGCCAAAACGGAAAACTACAGCGGAAAATTCAAAATTTTAAAACCGCCCTGTTCGAATGTCAAACTTAAGAGCATTTAGATATTTTAAGATGCACAAAACTAAATAGACAGACAATTTGCTTTTGAAGGGATTTGCCTGAATTCTTCGCTATTAGATTTAATGAAGTATTTCCGCATTATAAATTTAAATTTTGAATATGGTTTTTAGCCTTGCGCTTTAACTTTCCCTTCCTTCCCCAGGTATTCTTTAATAAATTCAAAATTTCTTGCGCTTGCTCCTTTATAACTATTTATAATCTGCTCGGCTTTATCTTTTATGCCGCCCCTTAAGTCTTTATCCTTTAAAAGAGAGGATATCTTCTGGCAAAGTTCACCTTCATTTTGAACCCGAAAAGCAATCTTTGAATTCTCAAAAAGCTCAGCAATTTCCTGAAAATTAGCCATATAAGGGCCAAAGACGGTGGGCTTGCCAAAATTAATTGGTTCAAGGATATTTTGACCCCCTTTCGGGACTAAGCTGCCGCCGACAAAAACGACACTGGCGATGCTGTAAAATCCGGCTAATTCACCGAGAGTATCTAAAACAAAAACTGAAACCGCTTTCTGTCCTTCCCCTTTTAGATGTGTCCGGCGGGCAAAAGGGACTCCCGACTGATTAATCATCTTTTCAACTTCGGCTAATCGCTCTAAATGCCGTGGACAAAGGATAAGACGCAAATTACTAAATTCTTTCCTTAATTTAAGGAAGCAATTTAAAACAATTTTCTCCTCGCCCGGGTGAGTGCTGCCAGCGAGAAAAATCAAATCCTGGCTGGATAGTTTTAATTCCTCTATCAACCTCTCAATACTTTTTGATTCTGTTTTTTTCAAAGAATCGAATTTGGTATTTCCGGTAATCTCGACCCGGCGAGAATCTGCTCCTAAAGAAATAATTCTCTGGGCATCCCTTTCAGTCTGCATGCCAAAGAAGGAAACATAACTTAAAACTTTGCGAAAAAACCTACCGGCTTTTTTATACCGCCTATAAGAAGATGCCGATATCCGGCCGTTAAAAACAATTATAGGGACACGAAGGCTGTATGCTTTCCTTAAAAAATTAGGCCAGAACTCGCTTTCCGCGATGATAAAAACAGCCGGTTTTATTATATGCAAAAATCTGGCCGCCAAGAAAAAAATATCCAGGGGAAAGTAAACAAATCTTGCCTGGAATATCTCTTTTTTGGCAATTTCCTGTCCGGTCTCCGTAGTGGTAGAGATAACCAATTGATAATCCGGGAAATTTTTTTTAATTAACTCTATTAAAGGGAGACTGGCTAGAATTTCACCAACGGAAACAGCATGCAGCCAAATATTATTTTGACTCCTTAAAACCTCTCTTTTGGCTTTA
This sequence comes from uncultured bacterium, assembly GCA_964506785.1. Taxonomy (GTDB): domain Bacteria; phylum CAZDME01; class JAYEMH01; order JAYEMH01; family JAYEMH01; genus CAZDME01. The sequence continues at coordinate 16,183 of CAZDME010000012.1, forward strand.
GAAATAAAACCTAATTTCTGTTTGAGCCCAGAACGATAACAGGGCTTTAAAATAGCCCTAAATAAAAAATATGGGAAAGCCAAGAGAAAAAGTACGGAAATGGTTAAATTATAAAGGGAATACATCTTTTATTCTTTAAATTGCATATCGTATAGACGGCGGTACAAAGGATTAGTCTCTATCAACTTTTCGTGCCTTCCTATCCCAACGATTCGGCCTTTAAACATAACGACAATTTTATCGGCCCGTCTAACGGTAGCCAGACGGTGAGCGATTAAAAAGGTAGTTTTTCCCCCCATGAGGTTGTTCAAGGCATCTTGCACCAAGCGTTCCGATTCTGAATCCAGGGCACTGGTAGCTTCATCCAAAATTAAAATAGGAGGGTTTTTAAGAATAGCCCGGGCAATAGCTATGCGCTGCTGTTCCCCTCCGGAAAGTTTCATACCCCTGTCCCCAATCATGGTATTGTACTGTTGGGGAAACTTCATAATAAATTCATGGGCATGTGCTGCTTTTGCCGCATTTATGATTTCGTCAAAATTTGCATCGAGTTTTCCGTAAGCGATATTATTTCTGATTGTATCGTTAAATAAAATCATTTCCTGGCTGACAATCCCCATAAGATGCCGTAAAGATTTAATTTTTACATCTTTAATATTTAAACCGTCAATTTCCACCTTGCCTTCTTGAGGGTCATAAAATCGAGGCAGTAAATTGAGTAAAGTGGTTTTGCCTACACCGCTAGGTCCTATCAGAGCAACAATTTCACCAATCTTGACATCCAAGGTGATATCCTGGAGGATTACTTCCTCCGGGTGATAATAAAAGGAAATGTTTTTAAAAGCTATTGTTTGCCTCGGCTCATAAATTTCTCTTGAGCCCATTTTTTCTTCAATGGTAGATTTAACATCAAGCATTTCAAAAATCCTTGCCCCGGCAGCAATCCCTTGTTGAACGGTATTATTTGTCTGGCTTAATTTTTTGAACGGTTTTATTAAAGAAAGAAGTGCCGCCAGGAAGAGGATAAAGGTTCCTGGAGATAAAATCCCTTTTATGACTTCATTTACCCCATACCATAAAACAAAAATTGCCCCAATCGAACCGACAAATTCTGTCAGGGGGGACAACCCTACCACCCGCTTTAAAGTTTTTATCCTTAATTTGAATAACCTTTCGCTTTCCTGATTAAATTTCCGCGTTTCATAATCTTCCATAGAAAAAGAACGGACAATACGGATCCCAGAAATTGTTTCTTGAAGAAAAGAAGTGACGTCGGCAATCTTTTCTTGAAACCGCGAAGTAATCTTGCGAAGCCGCTGGCCGATATGAACAATGGGATAAACCACTAAAGGCAGAATGATTAAAGAAGCCAAGGCTAATTCCCAATGGATAAAAAAGATGATACTGGCATACACGGCTACTTGAGATACTCCAAAGAGAAAGTCACATAGCTGTTCGCCTAAAGCTGTTTTTACTGGCTGGACATCATTAGTAACCCGCGAAATAATCTGGCCGGTTCGTCTTTTGCTAAAAAACTCTAACGATAAAGTTTGAATATGGGCATAAAGTTGATTGCGCAAGTCAGCAATCACCCGCTCTCCAATATAGCCGGAAAGATAAGCCTTGCCAAAATCAAATATGGCTTTAAGGGCGAAAACTATCAGCGCAAAAATTAAGATTATCTTTAAAAGCTCGTTTGGTGGCGTAGATTGGAAAAAATCCATAATTTTCAACCGAGCATTTTCCAAAGCCACCAAGGGTAATTGGCATTTCTCTGCTTGAGAAAAAGCTAAAATTTTACTTTCCCTCTGGCTCAGAATATTATCCACCAGAGGAACAAGAAAACCAAGTTGCGCTCCGCTTAAAAGGGTGCTGCTTAAAATGCAAACAACGGCTAAAGCCAGCCTGCCTTTATATGGCTTGAGGTATTTTAGAAGGCGAAAATAGGTAGACATAATTCATTCCGTAAGTATTTTTACGCATAAACATCTGAGATTACACAACTGATATTCAAACCCGGCCGCTTCAGCAATCCACGTCTTTTGTTCTATGTGTTATGTGTAGAGTGTCATGCAGGACTATAAATTTAATTTTCCGGTTTTTCACTACACATCACACACTTACCATTACACAATTACGGCGAAGGATGATTTCCCTTTTCTATCGTTTTCAAAACAGCTCTGGCCGCCTGCCGAGAAGCGCCGGGCTCTCCTAAGCTCTGACGGACTAAATGTAAATTATTAATCATATCGCTGCGTTTTTCTTCATCCCTCAATAAACTTAAACACTCTCGAGCTATCTTGCCCGGATTAGCCTGGAATTGTAGATATTCAGGAACAATTTTTTCTTTAGCAATTAAATTAACTAAACCCACAAAAGGCACTTTAATTAAAGGGCGGACCAAAAGCCAGGTTAAAAAGGAAATTTTATAAATAATAACCATCGGACAGGAATATCTGGCCGCTTCTAATGTTGCCGTTCCCGAGGCTACCAGGATAAGATCAGCCGCCTGCATAATCTCTGTGGCTTCGCCAGAAAATATTCTCACTATAACCTTTTTTTGGGAAATTATCCTATCGGCAAAAATATTGCCTGCAAGGGAAGGATGCATTGGAAAAACAAATTCCGCTTCGGAAATTTCCTTGCCAACAATTTTGGCTACTTCAAGCATAATAGGCAGATGTTTTTTTATTTCACTTTCGCGGCTCCCGGGAAGAAGACCAATAAGAACCTTATCTTTGGAAATCCCTAAGTTATCCTTCAGCACCTCCTTATCCCCATGGGGAATGGCTATATCCAAAAGAGGATTCCCGACAAACTCGACCGGGATTTCCAACTTTTGATAAAATTCTTCCTCAAAAGGGAAAATAACCAGCATCTTTTCAATATAGCGGCTGATGGTTTTAACCCGGCCCCGCCGCCAGGCCCAAACCTGAGGGCTGATGTAATAAATTACCGGAATATTCAAGCGCTTCATTTCTTTTGCCAGGCGTAAATTAAATTCAGGAAAATCAATAAGAACAATTGCCTTTGGCCTTATCTTCTTTATAATGTCGATTAACTTTTTAAAAACTTTTCGCAGCCGCACTATATTTTTAAAAACTTCGCTTATTCCAATCCCGGCTAACTCAATTATATTAAAATAGAGTTCTACACCGGCTTCGGCCATTTTATCTCCACCCACCCCGCAAATAACCAAATCTAAATTCAACTGATACAACTCCTTGGCCAAATTTGCTCCGTGTAAATCTCCGGACGGCTCTCCGGCAACAATTAGTATATCTTTTTTACTCTCCATAACTTTTAAATAGACCTTTTCATAATCCGGTTAATCTTTAAAGCCACCTCTAAGGAACGTTTAGCATCCTCTCCGGAAACAAGGGGTATTTTTCCCCTTCTTACACAATAGAGAAAATGTTCTAATTCCAACCTTAATGATTCTTTCTGTTCTGGTTCAATTCTCTCCCGGACAATTCTTCCCCTTTTTTTCCGATAGGCAAAAATCTCCTTAGCCCAAAAATCCAAAGAAAAATAGGCATCTTCCTGAAAAATTCTAATTTTCCTTATGCGTTCAGGACTTACCCGGCTAACAGTAAGATTAGCTACACAGCCATCTTTAAAGGTAATTCGGGCATTAGCAATATCTTCATAGGCAGAAAGGATAGGTACCCCGACAGCCTGAACTTTCTTGATTTGCGAAGGGACCAGATTTAAAACTATATCCAAATCATGAATCATCAAATCCAAAATGACATTTATGTCAGTGCTGCGCTTTGGGAAAGGGCCGAGACGATGACCTTCGATAAAGCGGGGATGCTTTACCAATTTATTCAAGGCTTTAACCGCCACATTAAAACGCTCAATATGGCCAATTTGAAAAACCAATTTTTTCTCCTTTACAATCGCCAAAAGTCTTTCCGCTTCGTTTATCTTCCTGGTAATTGGCTTTTCTAAAAGAACATGGACTCCTTTTATGAGAAAATCCCGGGCGACAGAAAAATGCTCTTCGGTGGGAACGGCAATAATGACTGCCTCCACGGCGGAAGTAATTAAATCTTTATACTTTCTAAAAACGCGGACTTGATATTTTTTTTCCATTTTTTTGAGCCGGGCTTTATCTGTATCGACAATACCAACTAAGTAAACACCGGACAGCTCACTTAAAATCCGCAGGTGATGCTCACCTAAATGGCCGACGCCAACTACGCCAATTCTTATTTTTTTCATATTACTTTCCTTATCTAAGCCCGAAAATTAAGCACTGCTTCAATAATTGTCTTCAAATCCCCTTGGTTCAAACCCGGATGAACCGGCAAAGAAACAACCTCGCGGCTAATTCTTTCAACATTAGGTAAAAATAATTCCCCATACCCTTCCCTTCTATATAACGGCTGTTGGTAGATGGGGTAAGGATAAAAAACCCCCGCTTCTATCTTTCGTCCTTTTAAGTGCTTTATAAAATAGTCCCTTCTTACCCCTTTTTTTAAACGAATGGTATATTGGTGGAAAACATGTTTATGCCCTTCGGGCACCCGGGGGGGGATAAGCCAATCGATTTTTTGGAAGGCCCGGCTAAGCACCCCGGCATTCCTGATTCTTTTTTTATTAAACTCCTTTATTTTTTTTAATTGGCAAAGCCCTAAAGCAGCGGCAAGATTGGTCAGCCGATAGTTATAACCGAGCTGGGGATGAACATTCTTCTGCATAGAACCGTGGTTAATAAAGAGAGAAAACCTGTCTTTCAAATGCTTATTGTTACAGACAACCATTCCCCCTTCGCCAGAAGTAATATTTTTCGTCGCATAAAAGCTAAAGGTGCTTGCTTTCCCGAACGTCCCAACCTTTCTTCCAGAAAACTCTGCTCCAACAGCCTGGGCACAATCCTCAATTAAAGTTAGATTAAAACGATTGACAATTTTTTTGATCCCAGCCATATCGCAGGGCAGGCCGAAAAGATGGACTAATAATAAAGTCTTAATTTTCCTGTTTTTCTTTATTTTCTCCTCTATACCTTCCGGAGATAAATTAAAAGTCAAAGGGTCTATGTCGGCAAAAACGGGAATTGCCCCCTGATAAAGAATCGCATTAGAAGTAGCAATGAAACTAAAAGGAGTGGTTAAAACATAACTCCCTTTATTTACCCCGGCTGCCTTTAAAGCCACATCTAAAGCAGTTGTCCCTGAAGAGGTAGCAACGCTAAATTTTACGCCAAGGTAGCTGGAAAACTTCTCTTCAAATCTTTTTACATAACTGCCTGATGATAAATATCCCGACTTAAGCACTTTAAGCATCTCTTTTTCTTCAGCTTTACCAATTATTGGTTTTGAAAGTCGAATCATCCTCAAACCTCAGAAATCAAAGGCCGGACGGGAAAAGACAGATAAGGCAGTTTTATCTGCTTTCTGTTTTCTTTATTAAAAAACAACAATACAAATCCCCCAGTTATCGGCTAATTTAACAATTTTTTCTTTTTCTAAAACCAGGGTCTTTTTTTCTTCTATGGCTAAGATTTTAACCTTGAGCTGATGAAGTAACTCTATTGTTCTGATTCCGATTACCGGAAGATCGAAACGCATATCCTGATTGGGCTTGCTCACTTTTACCACCACAACCCCCTCTTTGCCAAAGCGAACGGCCCGCTTAACAGCCTCATCGGTCCCTTCAATCGCTTCTATCGCCAGGACTGTTTTGTCCTTTACTATCACCGTCTGGCCAATATCTAATCCAGCTATCTCTTTAGCAATCTTTTTGCCAAATTCAATATCCTCCCATTCCTTAGAGGTCGGCTCCCTTCGAGTTAAAATCCCCCTCTCAGTAAGAAAGTCATTCAAATATGTGGCTGAACTAATCAGGGTAATGTTTCTCTGCGCCAGTTTTTCTGCTACCTTACCCAATAAAGTATCCGTGGTTTTATTTTCTACTTCCTTTAAAAGTTTCTGGGCTTCCTTATCCATTTTAATTTTAGAAAAAAGCAGGGATAAATTAACCTGTCCGGCCATAACTACCCGCTTCAATCCTGCCTTTACCAGGATATCGATTAGTTTCTGTAATTCACCGACGCTAATCCAATGGATTTCATCGACATACCGGGAAAGTTCCTTTGAAGTTTCCTCTTTAAAAGCGATGGCGATAACTCCTTTTTTCTTTCTTTTCGCCTCTTGAGCGAAAAAAAGAGGAAATTTCCCATTCCCGGCAATTAAGCCGATTTTTTCCATCTTCATATTTCCTTATAAACAAAACAAGAGCTGCATCAGGCAGTCTCTCAAAATAACGAATACAAATCCAAAATTATAGGCAATAAACCTTAAATAAATCCCAAGCTAAATTATCGTTAGTATTTCTACTTACAAATACCCCTTTCGGAATTCTTAATAAAATTGACCAAATGCAGGCACTCTTCTGAATTATTAAACTCTTGGTCAATCCTGGCCAAGGCTTGAGAGGTATTAAAATTAGAACGGAAAAGAACCTTAAATATTCTTTTTAAAGTATCGATTTTCTCTTGAGAAAAACCATTACGGATTAATCCGACATAATTAACCCCATAAATCTGTGTCGGGTGGCCGTCGGCTCTGGCAAAAGGGACAATATCTTTAACTACCTTGGAACAGCCGCCGGTAATAGAAAGTTTCCCGATATTTACAAATTGATGGACGGCGCTTACCCCTCCGATAATCGCTTTATCGGCCACCTTAACGTGCCCGGCTAAAGTCACCTCATTAGCTAAAATCGCCCCGTTGTTTACCCGGCAGTTATGAGCCACGTGGGCGTAAGCCATAATCAAATTATTATTCCCGATAAAGGTAGTATTCCCTTCGCCAGTAGCACTATTTACGGTAACATATTCCCGGATCATATTATTGTTGCCTATCTCGACAAAACTCTTTTCGCCTTTATATTTTAAATCTTGCGATTGAGAACCAATAACTGCTCCAGTAAAAATTCGACACTTCTCTCCGATGCTGGTAAAACCTTCGATAACCACGTGTGAACCGATTTTGGTCCCCCGCCCGATTTTAACCTGGCCATCAATCACCGCATAGGGCCCTATTTCTATACCATCGGCTAATTCTACCTTTGGGCCGACAATTGCCGTAGGATGAATTTTCATCATAAATTAACCCGCTTATAATCCGTTAGAAATAACCCGGTTTTGCTACCAAAGCGCTGACCGTCTATTTCACTTATCATCCCCTTTGGCAAACTAAGGAATAAATCGGCAAAAATACGGGATGAAACCAGTGAGGATTTCTGCCAGGACTTATTCCTCAACTAATGAAAACATTAACTCGGCTTCGGCAACAACTTTGCCATCAACAGAAGCCTTGGCCCCGACTTTCCCCGTTTTGGCTTTAAGTTTTATAACCTTAACTTCGACTAAAAGTTGATCGCCTGGTTTTACTGGCTTTCTAAATTTAACATTGTCAATACCCATGAAATAAGCCAGTTTCTTCCTATTTTCAGGTTTGCTCAACATCAAAGTTCCCGCTACCTGAGCCATAGACTCTATCACCAGAACCCCAGGCATAACTGGATGTTCGGGGAAATGCCCGGCAAAGAAATATTCGTTCCCGGTAACATTCTTTAAACCGACGGCCCTTTTATCCTCCACTAATTCTAAAATTTTATCAACTAAAAGAAAAGGATAGCGATGAGGAAGAATTTTCTGAATATCCCCGATATCTAAAGGAGGAGAAGTAGAAATATCGGATGTTGCCCGGCTAATTGAACCTTCTTTAGTTCTATCAACCAGCTTTTTCATCTTTTTGACCAGTTTTACATTCAGAGCATGTCCGGATTTAAGCGCCATAACCGAACCTTTAAGGGGTGCCCCAAGCAAGAAGAGATCACCCATTAAATCCAGAATTTTATGACGAACAAATTCGTCTTTAAAACGCAGATCTTCTTTTAAAATATTCTTTTCGCCAATAACCACCGCATTATCTAAACTCCCCCCTTTAATAAGGCCCTGTCGCTGGAGAGATTCTACCTCGTGAAGAAAACAAAATGTCCGCGCCGAGGCAATCTGACGCAAAAAAGTATCTTCGTTAATATTGAAAGAAGCAAATTGTGCCCCTAAAGCCGGATGGTTATAATCAATGGTAAAGTAAATCTTAAATTCGGAAGCAGGCATAACCACCAAAAGCGCCCCATTCTCCTCCGCCCAACAGGGTTCTTTAAAGGTATAATAACGCTTGGGTTCATTCTGTAATTCAAGGCCGGAATCACTCAAGGTTCTGACAAAGGGGAGAGCACTGCCGTCTCCTACCGGAGGTTCATTAGCATTAACCTCGATAATCAAATTATCAATACCTAAACCTCCTAAAGAAGCTAAGATATGCTCAACAGTATGAATCTTTACCTGGCCGCGGCCGATGGTTGTCCCTCGAGCAATATCAACCACCTGGGTAATATCAGCAATTATCTCCGGTTTATTAGTTAAATCCGTTCGGACAAACTTTACTCCCGTATTGACTGGCGCGGGAATAAAAGTAATCGTAGTTTCATTCCCGGTATGTAAACCTATTCCTGAATAGGCGATTTCCCTTTTGATTGTTCTTTGTGGTTCCATTTCTTCTCCCAATCCTCCATCTTATTATCAAGCGTTTTTACCAACTTATATAATTTGGGTAAACGTTGAACCAAAGCTTTAATTTTCTTTTCCTGCTGATGTTCTTGAGCCGGGAAACCCGAGACACAGAGATTAGCCGGGATATCCTTGGTGGCCGCAGATTTAGCGGCAATCACCGCATTATCGCCGATATGGATATGTCCGACCATTCCCGATTGTCCGGCTACAGTTACATTTTTGCCCAGGGTGGTGCTTCCGGAAATACCCGCTTGGGCAACAATTATCGAATTCTCGCCAATTTCAACATTATGGGCAATTTGAACCAGGTTATCGATTTTCGTTCCTTTTTTAATATGAGTTTTTCCGATGGTCGCCCGGTCAACACAAACATTAGCTCCGATTTCCACATCATCTCCAATAATTACCGTTCCCAGTTGAGGTATTTTATGATGCACCCCTTTCATCGGAGCAAAACCAAATCCATCGCTTCCAATTACCGTTCCACTATGAATAATCACCCGGCTGCCAATGGTATTCTTCTCTTTGATAACCACATTCGGATAGATAATGGAATCTCGTCCAATCCTGGTATAAGTACCCACGTAAACATTAGAATAAAGGACGGTTTTATCGCCAATCTGGGCATAATCTTCCACTACGGTAAAAGCCTGGATAGATACGTCTTTCCCCAATTTGACGTTTTTACCAATAGAAGCCTGGGGATGAATTCCGCGCGGCAAGGGAATATCACTAGAAACCAGCAGCTCCATCACTTTGGTAAAAGCAATATATGGATTTTCGGTAACAATAAGCGGTTTATCAGTAGACTTTTTTACCTGAGAGGAAACAATAATAGCCGAAGCCTGGGTAGTCTTCAAAAGGGAAAGATAACGGGAATTGGCTACAAAAGTAATTTCCCCTTTTTGAGCTTCCTTTATACCGGCAACACCTTTAATGGTAATTTTCTCATCGCCGACTACTTCCCCTCCGACCAGGTCAGCAATTTCCTTTAATGTCTTTTTCACTCCTTTACCTTTTTGTTAAGCTGATTTATTGCCTTATCAGTAATGTCATCGTGCCCCTGATTATAAAGGATAACCCCTTGGCTTTGAATGACCAGGCTGTAGCCTTCTTTCCGGGCAATATCCTGAACCACCTTATGGATTTCCTTAAAAATCTCCTCTTGCATGCCTTGGTCCATATCTTTCAATTCCTGATTAGATTCTTTAACCATCTCCTGCAAGCCGGTTAATTTAGCGGCTAATTTCTTTTGTTCCTTTTCTTTTTCTTTTTCATCAAGCGTATCCTTTTTTTTATCCAGTTCCTCTCTCAGCTTCAGCGCTTCTTGCTTTGATTTATTTATCTCTTTTTGTTTCTGCTGGATTTTCGCTTGCATCTGATTAGAAAATCTTTCCCCTTTCTTATAAGAACGAAGGACCTTGGCTAAATCAAGCACGGCTATTTTATGATTGCTTTGGGCAAAACCATCAGCTAAAAAATAAAATAGACAACCGGCTATAAGCAACAGAATAAAAATTCTACCGTTTTTCATGTTTACTCCTTTACATTTGAATTTTTAATACAACCTTTGTCTGATTTATCCTGCCGCCCGGCAGGCGGGTATTTTAAAAGGTGTGTCCCATTCTAAAATGAACCCGGCCCTCTTCTGGCTCACCCGGGTCAACATCAAGAGGATATCCATAATCGAGGTTCACCGGGCCCATGGGCGTAGCAATTCTCACCCCTAAGCCAACACCGGTATGGAAATCAGCGCCATCAAAATCATCCGGATTAGCCCAGACATAACCTGAATCACAAAATACCGCCCCCTTGATTATCGACCGCCTCTTTTCCTCGTCTTGAATCAAAGGAAAAGTAAGTTCGATGTTGCCTATGGTCAGGAAACGGCCGCCAATCGGATCTCCGTTGGCATCTTTGGGGCCAACCTTTCTTTCTTTATAACCCCGGATTGTTTGTCCTCCGCCGGCATAAAATCTTTCATAAATTGGGACTCTAACCGTATCGTCAAATTTATCTACAAAACCGGCGCGAAAATGCAAATCTAAAACAATTTTATCTATTGGCGTAAAAAACCAACGGCTGTCTAAATTATATTTAACGAAATCTTTATCCCCTTCAAGAATCCCCCCGGCATATTCCGCAGAGAGAAGATTACGAGAACCTCGAGAAGGCTCAAAAACATTATTTCGGGTATCACGCACTAAAGCTAAACGCAGAGAACTAATGATGTTTTTACCTTCCTCGACCCAGATGTCATTCGAGGCTGCAGGCTCAATGTCTCCTATTTTGACCATCTCATTTTTATAGGTAAGATAAACGCTTAAATCCTCACCCAAACTCTTACCTAAGCGGATTGCTCCACCAGTCCTCTCTTCTTCATATTCTTCCCGGACCCAACTTCTTCTGTAGACGTCAAAACCGAAAGAAAGCGGCCAGTCGAAAATCCAGGGCTCGGTGAAACTCAATCGGTAATCCTTTCTTCTGGTCCCAAATTCCGCTCGAAGGTTTATACTCTGGCCGTCCCCGGTAAACCGCGGGAAATTCAACAAATCGAAATTCCTCTGTTCGAGCTCCACAAAACCTATCGCCCGATCTACCGAACTGTATCCTGCCCCCAGACCAAACGAACCAGTTTTATCTTCTCCCACCCTGAAAATTAAATTGCGCTGATTAGGCGCTGTTCCCGGCAGCGTATCAATCTCCACACTTTTAAAAAAGCCTAAATTATAAAGTTTCTCACGGCTTTCCTCAATTTTTTTCCCATCGAAAATTTCTCCAGATTTCACTTTAACTTCTCTACGGATAACGATATCTTTAGTTTTTGTATTGCCTTCAATCAAAATTTCCTCAATGTAAGCGACTTCTCCTTCTTTGACATTATAATGCAGCCTGATAGTCGCTTCCTTGGTTCTTTGAATATCCGGCCAGACCCGGACAAAAATATAGCCATCTTGGGCATAAAGCCTGAATATCGCGCTGATATCCTCGCGAAGTTTTCCCTCGCTGTAAACCATTCCCGGCCGCATCTGAAGGTGTTTAACGATATAGTCTTTGGTGAAAAGTTTATTTCCGCTGATTTCCAAATCCTGGAGATGATAGAGAGCGCCTTCATCAAAGGTAATCGTGATATAAAGAAATTTTTTCCTTTCGTCCAAATTTACTTCGTAGCTGTCTATTTTCGCGTCAAGAAAACCGCGGTCTTTATAGAAAGAAACGAGCTTGGCTAAATCCCCCTCAAAATCCTTCTCTTTAAAAAAACCCTTATTAAAAAATTTCTTTTCTCTGGTTTTCATCAGTTTTTTAAGCCGCCGGGAGGTAAAGCTTTTTATTCCAATAAATTCGATTTTTTTAATCCGGGCGCGCCGCCCTTCTTTAATCTGAAAAGTAACAATCCTTTCCCCATCCCTTCGGGAGATGTGCGATTTTACCTCGGCATAGTGATATCCTAATTCTTGATATCGGCTTTTTATTTTCCTGACGTCCTCATGAATAATTTGTTCATTCAACATTTCTCCCTGGCGGGAGCTGATTAGCTCTAAAATCTTCTTGGAACGCAATCCCTGATTACCCTCAATAATAAGCTCGGTAATGATTGGCTTTTCGACAACTACAAAAATAACCTTGGTTTGATTACTGCCTGAATCAACAGTTTCCACTTGGACATCAGAAAACATCCCTAAAGCGTAGATTCTCTTTAAATCCTCTCTAGCCTTGAGCGGGGAAAAAGGAGCCCCTTGTTTTGTCTCTATCTGGGAAAGAATCAAAAAAGAACTAACCGCCTCATTTCCAGAAACCTCGATAGTTCCTACTACTTTTTCCTCGGCGGCTAAAGCCCCCGCATTTACCAGGCAGCTAATGAAGACAAGTACTAAGGAAATAAGAAAAATTGTTTCAGCTCTTTTC
>CAZDME010000013.1:0-28079 GCA_964506785.1 uncultured bacterium
CAAATTTTTTTACTTCAATGGGTAAACCAGACAACTCTCCCGTAGGGAGAGTTGTCTGGTTTACCCATTGAAGTAAAAAAATTTGACCCCGTTCAAAGTCTTGATGGTGGAGGCGATGGCTTTTGCCTTTACCGGAACCTTTTTTTCCAGGCAGGGTTTTATCTGAAAAAAAGAGGTTTCCTTGTAATAGAAATCGGCCGGGGACAACTCAATTTAGTGAAAGATATACTCACACAGAATGAAAAACTTGAATTTATAAAAGTAATCCAGGATTACCGCGGAGAAGACCGGGTAGTTGTCATAAGGGGTACGTAATTCAAATGGACCAGATAATTGTTAACGGCGGTACGCCGCTCGTAGGGGAAGTAGAAATTAGCGGTTCAAAAAATGCGAGTCTGCCTATTTTAGTCGCTTCTATTTTAGCTGATGGCTCGTCCGAGATTGAAAATGTGCCCCATCTCAGGGATGTTCGTACTATCTGCGAAGTTTTAAAAACCCTCGGAGTTAAAGTAGCTTTTAAGGGTGACAGTAGAGTAGAAATTGACCCTTCTTGGCTTTCTGGATATGAAGCGCCGTATGATTTAGTCAAAACGATGCGGGCTTCTATCTATGTTTTAGGGGCTCTTTTAGCCAAACGCGGTCAGGCTAAAGTTTCTCTGCCCGGAGGTTGCGCTATTGGTTCGCGGCCGTTAGATTTACATCTTAAGGGGTTAGAAAAATTAGGGGTAAGGTTTTCTCTGGAACACGGCTATATTTATGGGCAGGCCAAAAAGCTGGTGGGAAAAGAAATTTATCTGGATGTTCCCAGTCTTGGGGCGACTGTAAATATTATGTTGGCGGCGGTTCTGGCGGAAGGTGAAACCCAGATTAAAAACGCTGCTCGCGACCCGGAAATAGTTGATTTAGCTGAATTTTTAAAAAAAATGGGGGCACGGATTTCCGGTGAAGGTACCGACCAGATTGATATTACCGGGGTGAAAAGTTTAAAAGGGACTAGTTATCAAGTTATCCCGGACAGGATTGAGGCGGGCAGTTATTTGGTTGCTGCCATTATTACCCGGGGAAAGATAAAAATAAAAAACTGCCGGCCGGAACATTTAACCGCCATAATTGACAAAATGGAAGAGATGGGGGCATCCCTGGATTTAGGCCCGGACTATATTACCCTTGTCGGGAGGGATAAACTTTCTCCAACGGAAGTTATTACCCGTCCGTATCCCGGTTTTCCTACCGATATGCAGGCTCAAGTCGTTGCGCTGCTGACGGTTACTCCCGGGACCAGCGTGGTTACTGAAACTGTCTGGGAAAACCGTTTTATGCATGTCGAAGAACTGGAGCGGATGGGAGCCAGGATTTATCAAAAGGGCGCCAGTGCCATTATTGAAGGGGTAAGTAGTTTAAGCGGAGCCCAGGTTATGGCCACTGATTTGCGAGCCAGTGTGGCCTTAATTATTGCTGGATTAGTGGCTGGCGGCGAGACAACAATTTCCCGGGTTTATCATCTGGACCGGGGATACGAAAACTTGGTGGATAAACTAAAGAAATTGGGAGCAAAGATAGAAAGAAGACAAAGCAAATAGGAGGAGAAATGGCTTTAGTTATGCGTTTGCGTCGGGCGGGGGCGAAGAAGAAGGCATTCTACAAAATCGTGGTTATTGATTCCCGTTATAAACGGGAAGGCAGATTTACCGATGAAATTGGGTTATATAATCCGGTTAAGAATCCTTCGCTGATTAAAATAGATAAGGAAAAAGCCTCTCGCTGGCTGAAAAAGGGGGTCAGACCTTCAGCGACGGTCAAGAAACTTTTAAGAATTTTGGAAAAGTAATTCAATGAAAATAGATGTTTTAACCTTATTCCCTGATATGTTCCGCGGGCCTCTGGAGGCGAGCATTCTCAAGCGGGCCAGAGTCAAAAAAATCGTTAATATCCGTATTTTTGACATCCGCCATTTCAGCAAAGGCAAGCATTATCTTACAGACGATTATACTTATGGAGGTGGTTCTGGGATGATTATGAAGCCCGAACCGATTTTTGAAGCGGTCCGGGCTGTCTCGAAAAAACCGCTTTCCTGGGTAAAAAAAAGAGGAAGGAAATCGCCTTGGATAACTCTCTTGAGTCCGCAAGGGGATAAATTCAATCAAAAAAAAGCGCAAGATTTATCTAAGAAGAAGCATCTGATTTTTATTTGTGGCCGTTACAAAGGAGTGGATGAAAGAATACGAAAGTATTTGGCAAATGAGGAAATTTCGATTGGTGATTATGTTTTAAGCGGCGGGGAGGCGGCCGCCTGGGTGATTATAGAATCAATCGTTCGCTTAGTTCCCGGCGTTGTCGGTGACAAAGAATCGGTCACGACCGATTCTTTTTATCAAAAAGATATTTTTGATTATCCTCACTACACCCGCCCGTTTAATTATTTGGGTTGGAAAGTGCCTGAAATTTTAATCTCTGGGGATCACCAAAAGATTCAACTTTGGCGGCGGAAGAAAGCCCTGGAAAAAACCTTCTACCAGAGACCGGAGCAGTTTGACAAACTAAATTTATCAGAAAAGGAGAAACGGCTAATTAAAAAAAAGGAATAAGAGGAGAAGAACGATGAAAAAATTAGAAAATTTAGAGAAAGAATATATGAAGAAAGAAGTGCCTCTGTTTCAAATTGGAGATACCGCCGAGGTCGATTTTACCATCCGGGAGGGGGGGAAAGATAGGATTCAAACCTTTGTGGGCACTATTATTCGCCGGCGGGGAAAAGGATTAGGTAAAACATTTACTGTCCGGAAGATTTCTTACGGAGAAGGGGTAGAAAGAACCTTCTTGCTTCATTCACCCATTCTTAAGAATATCAAGGTGGTAAAAAAGAGCAAAGTTAGGCGGGCCAAGCTTTATTATCTTCGAAAAAAGATAGGCAAGAAAGGTCGCCTCAAAGATTATCGTGGAATAGGAGAATTTCAGACGGAAGAGGCAGATTTAGCGAAATCTTCTAAGGAATAAGATAACCCCGAGTCGTGACGGCAAATGGTTAAAATGGGAAGCTTGTATTTACCCCGGGTGGATTTTTACGAAAAAAATCTTTTCAGTTCAGGTTATCGTTTAATTGCCGGAGTCGATGAAGCTGGACGAGGTCCCTTAGCCGGGCCGGTAGTTGCGGCCGCGGTCATTTTACCGGAGGAATTTAATCCTCATGGAATAAAGGATTCAAAAAAACTGACCCAACAGAAAAGAGAAGAGTTTTACCATCTAATTCTGAAAGAGGTAATTAGTTTTGGGCTGGGGATAGTTAACGAACGGGTGATTGACTATCTTAATATAAAAGAGGCTACTTTTAAAGCGATGGAGAGAGCAATACTAAATTTAAATCCACAGCCGGAGATAGTTTTGATTGACGGCTTGGCTATTTCCGGAAGCAATATTCCGCAGATTGCCATAATTCAAGGGGATAATTTAAGCATTTCAATTATGGCTGCTTCCGTTATTGCCAAAGTAGTTAGAGATTACCTTATGAACATTTACGATAAAGTTTTTCCTCAATATCGGTTTGCGACCAATAAGGGGTATGGTACAGAAGACCACCTTAGATTTATAGAGCGTTTTGGCCGCTCGATTATCCATCGAAAAAGTTTTCAAATTAAAAAATGGGAAGAGAAAAGAATAAATTAGGAAAATTAGGGGAGGATATTGCCGCTAGATTTCTCACCCAGAAAGGCTGGCAGATTCTCGAAAGGAACTACCGAAGCCGTTTTGGCGAAATTGACATTGTTGCCAAAGATAAAGATTTTATTGTTTTTGTCGAAGTAAAAAGCGCGAAGCTCTATTCGTCCAGTTTTCCTAAAGAGTCAATTACCAGAAGAAAACAGATGCAGATAAGCAAGATGGCTTTAGCTTTTCTTAAACATTTTAGCCTCTTTGGAAGGAACGCCCGTTTTGACGTTATGGCGGTTTACCTGGGAAGAGAAAATTTTTCAACTCCAAAAATAGAGTTAGTCAAAAATGCCTTTCCCTTACCGGTTGGTTTTTAATTTTAGAGAAAGGGTAAAATTTGTTAGCTAAGGTTTATTCTGGTGCGATTTTTGGCATTAATGCCGACAAAGTAGAAATTGAAGTGGATATTGCCCGGGGACTGCCTCTTTTGACTATGGTTGGTCTTCCCGATAAGGCCGTTAAGGAAAGTAAGGATAGGGTTAAAGCAGCCATCAAGAATTCCGGGTTTGATTATCCAACCTCGCATATCACCGTAAATTTAGCCCCGGCTGATGTGGCAAAGGAAGGGACGGCTTTTGATTTGCCTATTGCTCTGGGAATTTTAGCTGCCCGGGGAGAATTGTCACAAAATGACCTGAAGAATTTTATTATTTTGGGAGAACTTTCTTTAGATGGAGGGATTCGTCCGGTTAAAGGTGCTCTTCCGATAGGGATTCTTACGCGGAAATTGAGGAAAAAAGGACTAATTCTTCCCTGGAAAAATGCTAATGAAGCCTCGGTGGTGGAGGATATAAAGGTTTACGGGATAAATAGCCTGCGCCAGACGGTGAATTTACTTAAAGGTGCAGGGGAATTTCATTCCCATCGAGTTGACCGGGACAAACTTTTTAGCGAAAATTGCCGCTATTCGCTGGATTTTCAGGAAGTCAAGGGGCAGGAATATGCGAAACGGGCTTTAGAGGTAGCTGCCGCCGGCGGGCATAATCTTTTAATGATTGGCCCTCCCGGAGCCGGCAAGACGATGCTTGCCCGGCGCCTGCCGAGTATCACTCCTCCTTTAAGTTTAGAGGAAGCCTTGGAAACAACTAAGATTCACAGCATTCTCGGTTTGCTCCCTTCGGAAAAGCCTATTCTGGCTACCCGTGCCTTTCGTTCTCCGCATCATACTATTTCTGATGCCGGATTAATTGGGGGTGGAAGCTATCCCCGGCCGGGTGAGGTAAGTTTGGCTCATTATGGCGTTCTTTTTTTGGATGAATTGCCAGAATTCCATCGTAATGTCTTAGAGGCGCTGCGTCAACCCCTGGAGGAAGGGAAGGTAACTATTTCTCGTGCTTCGGCCAGCCTTCAATATCCAGCGCAGTTCATGCTGGTGGCGGCTATGAATCCTTGCCCCTGCGGTTATTTTGGCCATCCTCGTCGAGAATGCCGCTGTAATTCGGCCCAAATCTATCGTTATCGGGCAAAAATATCCGGCCCCTTGCTCGACCGGATTGACCTTCATATTGAAGTTCCTGCTTTGAATTATAAGGAACTTTCTGAAGAGCGGCAGGCGGAAAACTCCGATTCTATCAGAAAAAGGGTCATTGAAGCCCGTCGGATTCAAGAAGAACGTTTCCAGAATAGCCGGATTTTCTGCAACGCTCATATGGGAAAAAGAGAAATAAAGGAATTTTGCTTGCTCAATAACGAAGGACACTATATCCTTAAACAGGCCTTTTTAGAGATGGGGATTAGTGCCCGTGCTTATGACCGGATTTTAAAGGTAAGCCGGACGATTGCTGATTTGGAAAGAAAAGAAAATATTCAGGTTCAACATTTAGCCGAAGCCATTCAATACCGAATCTTAGACAGAGACCCACTTAATTAAAGGGACTAAAATGATGAAAACTAAAAAAAATATAATTTTTGTTTCTCTATGTTTTTTGTTGCTCAGTGCCTTTTTGGCGGGTTTCTTTCTTTTAATGCAGCGCCATATTGAAAGGCGGATTGCTCAGAGGTTTTATCTGGGAGAGAATTTGGTGAAGGAAGGGAAATGGGAAGAAGCGGCAGTTCTTTTTGAAGAACTATCTGCTAATTATCCAAAGAGCAGAAAAACCCCGGCGGCAATTTTTTATCAGGCTTTTTCTCTGGAGAAACTTGGCCGGAGGCCGGAGGCCTATGTTCTTTTGAATAAAGTTATAGATGAGTTTCCCGAAAGTGATTGGGTGGTTCCTGGCCTATTGCTTCAGGCCAGAATTGAGAAGCTTAATGGAGAGTTTCTAAAGGCCCAAAAGCTTTATGAAAGGGTAACTGCCGATTTTAAAGAATCTCCTTTTCTGGAAGAGGCCTGGCTGGGTTTAGGTGAAATTTATGAGGAGAAAGGAGAATTAGCCGAAGCCAAAAGCTTTTATGAGCGGGTCATCGAGGGATTTCCTGAAGGGGCCATTGATGAGTCCGCCCGCGAACATTTAGGTAATCTCCAGATAAAAATGATTTTTTCTTCTTATCCCAGCATCGGCAGTTTTGTCTATAAAGTTAGTTCAGGGGATTCTTTGGAAGGTGTCGCCCGAAGGTTCAATACGACCGTCGATTTACTTAAAGAAGCCAATCATCTAAAGTCAAAATACCTTTCTGTCGGACGCCGCCTTAAAATTACCCCCTGTCAGTTCAATATTTTGGTCTCTAAATCGAAAAATATATTAGTTCTTAAGTATAAAGATGAAGTAATAAAAATTTATTCGGTAGCCACGGGAAAATTTAATTCCACCCCCGTCGGGGATTTTAAGATCGTCAATAAGCTTAAAAATCCGGTATGGTTCCGTCATGGAAGGAAAATCCCCAGCGGCCATCCGGACAATATTTTAGGAAGCCATTGGTTAGGAATTTCTGAGCCCAGCTATGGCATCCATGGTACCACCCAGCCGGAATCCATCGGTCAGCAGTCTACCGAAGGTTGTATCCGTATGCTGAATAAAGAAGTCGAAGAATTGTTTAAACTGGTGACCATCGGGACGCCGGTAAAAATTATTGATTGAGGCAGAGATGAACGGCAGCGGTTTAGATTTCGAACAGCCGATTAACGAATTGGAAAGGAAAATCGAAGAGCTGAAAAAAATCTCTTCAAAGGAGCGTTTGAATATTCAAGGAGAAATAGACCAGTTGGAAGAAAGGGCGCGCAAGCTTAAAAGCGAGATTTTTTCCAATTTAAACGCCTGGCAGAGAACCCAATTGGCCAGACTTCTCCAGAGGCCTTCCAGTCTGGATTATATAAAGTTTATGATGGATGATTTCGTCGAGTTACATGGAGATAGATTATTTTCCGATGATCGGGCGGTTGTCGCTGGTTTAGGGAGGCTTGGGGGAAATTCCATAATGGTTATTGGGCACCAGAAAGGGAAAAATACTAAAGAAAACCTGAAGCGTAATTTTGGTATGCCGCATCCGGAGGGTTACCGGAAGGCTTGGCGGGTAATGAAAATGGCAGAAAAATTTTCTTTTCCTGTGCTTACCCTGATTGATACCCCCGGCGCTTATCCGGGGATTGGGGCGGAGGAGCGGGGTCAGGCCGAAGCCATTGCCCGAAACCTATGGGAGATGTCACGGCTTAGAACTCCGATAATTGCCGTTGTCATTGGAGAAGGAGGAAGCGGCGGCGCTTTAGGTATTGGAGTAGGAGATAGAGTTTTAATCTTAGAAAATGCTATTTATTCCGTAATTTCCCCGGAAGGATGTGCCGCTATTCTCTGGAAAGACCGTAAAAAGGCAGCGTTGGCGGCGGAGGCGATGAAACTGACTTCTTTTGACCTTTTACGTTTAGGCGTGGTTGATGAGATTGTCCCGGAACCTTTAGGCGGTGCGCATCGGGACAAGGAGGAAGCCGCTTCTATTCTTAAAGAAGTTTTTCTTCGCCATCTGGATGAACTCAAAGGATTATCTATTGATGAATTATTGTTTTCCCGTTATAACAAATATCGGCATTTAGGCAGTTTTAAAGAGAAAGGAGAAATTTCGTGAGTCTTCATAAAAGTTTAGCTGAAAAAAGCCGGGGGTTCCATCGAAATGTCTTAAAGCGTTTTGAACGGATAAAGTTTCTTAAGGAAAAGGATAAATGGGATGAGGAAAACCCGAAATATTATGGACTCCCCAAGGTGAAATCTTTGAAGGTTAAGGTAAAAAAGGTGAAGGAGGAGAAGCCGGCTGAAGGTGAAGCTGCGGCGGCTGCTCAAGAGACAACCGACGCGGCTCCACAGACAAAAGAAACGCGAGGGAAAAATAAAAGTTAATATCTGCTGTAGACAAGACCTCCCGCATAAGCCTGAGACAAAAAGAGCATATTTTGGTTAAACCGGCTTAAGAATAAGAAGGAGAAAGCATTTGAGTAATATCATTGTTGTTGGCACTCAATGGGGAGATGAAGGCAAAGGCAAGGTTATTGATTACCTTATGGAGAAGGCGGATTATGCGGTCCGTTATCAAGGGGGCAATAATGCCGGGCATACGGTTGTCATAAAAGACAGACAATTCATCTTGCATTTAATCCCTTCAGGGATTTTGCGCTCAGGTAAAATCTGTGTTATTGGCAATGGTGTGGTTGTTGACCCCGTGGTATTGCTTAAAGAGATTGAAGAATTGCGCCTTCAGGGTATCCATGTCGATAATAATCTTATTTTAAGTAAAAATGCTCATCTTATCCTTCCTTATCACAAATTGTTGGATAAAGCCCGGGAGAAAAAGAAAGGGGCCAGGCGCCTGGGAACTACCGGCCGCGGGATAGGGCCGGCCTATATGGATAAAGTCGCCCGGGTTGGTATTCGGGTAGTTGATTTAACCAATGAAAAAGTTTTTGCTGATCTTTTAAAACGTAACCTTGAGGAAAAAAACGAATGGTTTGACCAGTTTTATAAAGTCGAACCTCTTTCTTATAAAAAGGTTTTAGATGAATATTTAGGCTATGCCAGGAGGATAAATAAATATATTTCCGATTCCGGGTTGATTATTAACCAGGCGGCGGCCTGCGGAAAAAATATTTTATTTGAAGGTGCGCAAGGGACCTTATTAGATGTTGATTTTGGCACCTATCCCTATGTTACTTCCTCTAATGCTTCCGCTGGAGGTGCCTGTATCGGGGCGGGAATAGGTCCGACTCAAATTGACCGGATTGTGGGTGTAGCTAAAGCCTATACTACCCGGGTAGGAGAAGGTCCTTTCCCGACAGAGTTTTCTTTTGAACTTTCCGAGATACTGCGTAAAAAAGGGAAAGAATTCGGAGCGACCACCGGCCGGCCTCGCCGATGCGGTTGGTTCGACAGCGTCATTGTTAAACATTCGGTAAGAATTAATCATCTTGACGGTTTAGCCATTACTAAACTTGATGTCCTTGACGATTTGGAAAAGATAAAAATATGCACCGGCTATAACTATCAAGGAAAGATTTATAAAGATTTTCCCTATCAACTTGAGGTTTTGGAAAAAGCAAAGCCTATTTATGAGGAATTAGCTGGCTGGCAGACTTCGACCGCCGGCATTTTCTCTTACGAAAAATTACCGGTTAATGCCCGGAAGTATTTAGAAAGACTTTCTGAAATTTTAGGCGTCAGTTTCTATTTAATCTCAGTTGGTTCTAAACGGGAAGAAACAATTATTTTGAAAGAGATTTTCTAAAGTAGAATTGCTTTGACAAACAGTTCAATCTTTGATAGCCTATAAAGCCTCGTTATTGGGCCGCTAGCTCATCCGGTAGAGCACCGCCCTTTTAAGGCGGGTGTGGAAGGTTCGAGTCCTTCGCGGCTCACCATTGCGTCCCCATCGTCTAGTGGTTAGGACATCACTCTTTCAAGGTGACGACATGGGTTCGACTCCCATTGGGGACGCCATTTATTTGTCTATTGCGATTATCCAGCCAAAGGTATGCTTTCCCAAAAAAATTCCTCATTTTTCCCTTGATAATTATCCATAAATAGGATAAATTGAATATCAGAGAGGAATTACATATGCATTCTTGGAGATGTATGCGGTGATGAGAAATAAAAGAGGCATGACTTTAATCGAGATTATGGTTTCGGTTATTTTATTCGTTTTGTGCATCGCAGGAGTAATGGCCTTGATTTATCATAGCACCGTAGCCAGCTATAGCGTTTATTACACCTATCTGGCCACAAACTTGGCGAAAAATAGGATAGAATGGATTCGGGAACATCGTGCCAATAAAGGGTATCTATCCCTAGGTGATTTACCAGCCGAACAAATTGATATGATTGACCGTTATGGAAACTCTGGCGAAGATTTTGAGAGAACCACTCAGGTTGAATATTCTCCGGAGCAAAGCAAGATAACCGTAATGGTAGATTTTAAAAGAAGAGAAGTAAACGTCCCGATTAAAGTAGAATTAGTAACCCTGCTGCAGAACTATTGAGGGTTACGCAAGAAAGGGCAGCGGTGGGAAAAAGAAAAAAAAGTCGGGGATTTTCGATAACTGAGCTACTCGTTGCTTTAATTGTTGGATTTATCGTTTTGACGGGAATTGTTCTGGCTTGGAATACTGTGGAAAAAGCCTGGCTTATTGAACGCATTCATTCTGTATTGCTCGGTGAGCTAGAGACGTTTGCCGAAAGGTTTAAAAAGGAAATAAGTGCTTCAGACGCTAATCAGATCTTTTTTTACCCAGAAACTAGCCTGACTTATGAAGCGATAAGTTTTCCGGCGGCGGTAGACGATGATAATGATGGTTTTATTGAGCTTGATACCGACGGTATTATCATCTGGGATGAAACAATTATTTATCACGTTTTTGTAACGCCGGAAGGAGAGACGCAGCTGAGACGGACTGTATTTGCGCCACGCATTGATTTGTCGAAGGAGGACCGCCAAATACAGATTAACCAAGTTGTTTCGAATGGTCAAGCTATTGAGACTACCCCTAATTTCCAGAATGCTGAAACCAGATTTCTATTTACCTGTACGGCGTCCTATCCGGCCGAGCCGGTTGAGTTAATTATTGAACCAAGCGCCCGGGAATTTGATGCTTATAGTTTGGAAACGGCCCGGAGCAAAGAAATATCTTTCGGCAACACGACCCTAACCGCTGGCGAGCACTATATTACATTTCAACTTGCCGGCACCTCTCATGGTGGATATGAATTAGGTCTTGACTCTTTTGCTTTTTCTCCCAGTGGGTGCCATCGGGAAGCTGAAGAGTGTCTGGTGCATAGTGATTCCGGAAAAACTAAGATAAATGAAGATATGGTTAGTTGCGGCAGCTGGAATGCCAATCGCCACCTTGAATACCAGTCTAACCAAGAGGATGATTTCATCAGTCTAAATTTTTACTATGACGAATGGATTGAAACCAATTTCCATCGATGTTCGCCGGCAAAAACCTTAATAGATTATAGCAATACCGATGGTGACGGCGGGACCGCCAGCAATAAAGACTATATTGTCAGACTTTCCGGTTATGGTGAGACTTGGAATGTCCAGGAGCAGGTAGGCGCAGGTGTTTCGGAGGAAGCCCTCGATATTGAAAGCCCGGTTGTAGGCAGAAACTATCGAAATGTTATCTCTTACCAGATAACCGATACCGATGGTAGTGCCGTCAGGTTTAAATTCAAAAATTGCAGCGCAATCTATGATTTGCATCTGGAATCAGCTACTTTATTCGAACGTTCCGACGGGCCGGATGGAGATGAGGGTACCAAAAAAATAATTACTTTCTCCGGGAATCCATCCGTGACGATCACTAAGGGGAATTCATTATGGTCCGACTGGATCAATATGTTAGACATAAATGATTTCAAGAAAGACGAGGATTATCTGCTGAGTATTTTCGTTAGCAAGGCCAATCCCATAGGCCTTTCGATTTGGCCAGGGTCAGCCGGGGCGGCGCACGCTTATTATATCGAAAGTGATACGAATTTTTCCGAAGAAGCTGATTGGTCGGCTGCTGGCGAAAGTAATGCTATTTATGCTCTTGAAGCTATTGAGGTGAGCTATTATGCTTCGGGTACCCTAACTTCGCAGATTTACGATACCGATCTTGATAATCCTTCTTTCAGCACTCTTTCCTGGAATATTGCCAAAAATAATTATGGCAATTATGCCGGCGGCGGACTAGGGGCGGATTTAATTTTAAAAGTGAGAAGCGATGACGACAAAAATGCTATTTTAAGCGATAACGACTGGAGTGATGAATTAGCCATCGATACCCAATCGACTACCTCCGGGAGTGCGGACATAAGCGGGGTTAGTGGCGGTCGCTATGTTCAATTCCAGGCCGAATTTTATTCACAGCCTTCATCAGGCAGCTACGATTATATTAAATCCTGTGTCTTAAAGAATGTAAGTATCAAGTGGCCGGGTGAATCTACTCCGGGAGGTACTAATCTGGTCGATATAAGTGGTTATATTACCACCCGCCCAGATTACGGCAGATTTTCTGTAGAGGTGGATGGAAAACCTTTAACTAAAGGGTTAGAATTAAGTTTAACCTTAACTAAGAATATCTTTGGCGTTGGTCCGGTTTCCCGTTCGGTTAGCGCCGTAATACAGCCAAGAAATACCGCCAGATAATAAATCGCCCTAGAGGATTTCTTCTGAGGGTAATAACGATACACCCGATGATAATGCCAGGAAAGATACGATTTAAGAAAGCCAATTCAAAAGGAGTAGTTTTACTAACCACCTTGGTAGTTTTGAGTCTGGTTATTTTTGCCTGTGTTTCTATGACGGCTATGCTTTTAAACGATACCTATACCGTCAGGAAAATTATCTTTTCTACCCAGGCAAATTATTTAGCCGAAACCGGCCTTGAAGAAGCTTTGAAAGAGCTGCATGATGATTTTAATTATATCCCCGATGGTTTTCCCAAAGAGTTGGGTAAGGGCGAATATGATATTACCATTACCACTCATCCGGATGATCCCAATATGAAATTGATAATTTCCACCGGACAGGTTAAAGAAGTATCTAAAACTATTAAGGTTCAGGTAGTTTATGAAGGATTGGAGGCCTTTGATTTTCTAGCTTTGGGTGGGGGGAGTCTGAAAATTGCTGGAGGCTCGACCATAGGCACTTCGGGTAATCCAAGCAAGGTACACTCGAATAGTACTGATATTAGAGAGTGGGTTTGGATTTGGGAACCTATCTGGGGTTATTGGAAGGATCCGGCTGTTCAAATAGGGACAGATTTTTCAGAGGCAACGGTTTTTGGTGACGCCAGTGGGTGTGGACAGGTATATGTCCATCCGGATAATGGAACAGTAACCGGAGATGTTACTTCCAGCGCCTCTTATGTAGAATTGCCCTCTTTTGACGATAACTTCTTCCAATACTATTATGATTTAGCCTCTGAAGATGGCGCCGTTTATACTCCGGGCTGGCCTTATATAAAGGTGTTTACCTCTGACCCTTGTGCCGGGACGGAAAATCATGTTGTCTATGTTCAGGGGGAGGTTCGTCTAGTCGGTACCTGGGAGATGACCGGATGCATTGTTGCCACCGATAAGGTTGTTGTTAATAAATGGGCCCATGGAGAGATTACCCAGCATCAGTGGGAAAATCTGCCGGCTTTTATGAGCAAGAATTCAGATATCGAAATCTGGGATCCAACCAATATAGAAGGGATGCTCTATGCCGGAGATGAGATTTTTATCGAATCGCTTTTTGGTGAGTACGGCCCGACAAATATAACCGGAAGCGTCTATGGCCGGGGGCAAGTCAGACTCTCTGCCCAAACCGATATAAATTATGTAAGGCCGAATCCGCCTGGCTTGCCCGAAGAAGAAGGGAGCCTAAAAATTGTCTACTGGGGCGGAGGATAAAAAATGGCTAAAAATAAAATGAGGGAACAGATTAATGTCTGGTTAGGCGGTTTGTTAGGGCAGGTTTCCAGGAAGGAATTGATGCATATTGCCCGACGCTATCATGTGCCTCTGGCTAATCGTTTGGACAAAGAGAATTTAATTAAAGAGATTATTGAAGTAGAAAATTTATTAGAAGAAACCCTTAATCATCAAAAATAAATTTCCCGCTTAATTCCTTGGAATAAATTCTCCTGAGTTTGGTTTTTAAATTTTCCGGAATGCTTTCCATGGAGTAAGGTTTCAAAAAATCCTTTCTCAGTGTTTTTTCTCTTCTTCTTGCTTCGGGTAAAAACTTTTTCGCAAACTTATCTATCAAATATCCTTTTGTTCCTTTTTTGTAGGCTAAATAAAAAGCCAATAGCTGCTCGTCCCGGGCCGCTTTGCTTTTTTCGTAATTATCGGTGTCTCTTCCGGAAAATAATCGGTACAACTTTTCATTATTCTTTCCTAAAAGTTCCTTGGTGAATCCTAACTTTTTTGTATCTATTCCCCAGGCTTTCATAAAGATGTAAAGCCGGGCGCATTTAGAACAGTCTAAACACCAGCGCTGCCGTTTTTTCAAAGTGTTAATGGCATCGCAGGAAATCTGGAATTGGGCTAAATCCGGATAACGGCAGTTTAAAATTTTGGTAATCGTTAAATTTGTTAAAGGTTCGATTAAACTAATTACGCTTACTTTATTCTCCGTGGCCACATTTATCGCCGTATTTAAGGCAGCCATTCCTTCAAGACTCTGGTCAAAAGAGGGAAGGGCGCGATAGCCTTCCTTATTTTGAAAAGAAAAATTCATATTCTGCTGATTGCCGAAGGCAATATATTTAGCTTTGAAAAAAAAGGCAAAGGGCAGGCTTAAAAAAGAAAATCCGGCAATCATGTGGGAATAACCAAGCGAAGATTCATCCTTTCTCCAGTATTCAAAATCATTTATTTTTTCGATTTGGTTATTAACGACAAATATCTTCATTCTGAATTTCCGGGAAATTTTTTTTGCCAGCTCGAGTTTCCATCTATTTTCCAGGCCGGAGACTGTATCGTTTATGTAGACACCGATGGGTTCAAGTCCTATTCCCCGGGCGAGGGCCAAAGTTAAAAGGCTGTCTTTACCGAAAGATAAAGGAATTATTACCCGGCTGGCTCTGGGCGTAATTGGAAAAGAAGGACTTTTGCTTCTATTATCTTTAAAGCAAACTTCTAAATTCAAAAATTCTTTTAACGTTGTAGCGGTTGAAAAAGAATAATCCTCGGTAGATGATGGGATGTCGCGGACGACCATCTGCTGGAAGTAAGATTTAAACAGAGGATAGGAGGTGTTATATTGAATTTTCTTAAACCCTGAGATGAGCGGAAAAGTAATGGTAGAAAGATAAGATAAATTGTCTGCCAGAAACTCTTTCTGCCTTCCGGGGTAGTTTTTCCAGATTTTTTTCGGATAAGAAAGCCGAAAAATTCTATTCCGCAATTTCAACTTAAGGCCTTCGCCTGTTTCTGAAAAAATCAGTTTTGCCCGGTAATTTTTATTTTTCATTTCTCTTTTTTTCTTCTTTTTTTGCTAATTCTTTGGCCACCAGAAAGCTGGCTGTTTTTCCGTCGATTCTTCCTTTGGCCTCTCTCATAAGGAGTTTCATCACTTTTCCCATTTCTTTCCGGTCCTGGACGCCGGTGTCTTCAAGGGCTTTTAAAACCATTTTAATAATTTCCTCTTCGGGAAGTTCTTCAGGCAGATATTTTTTTACGATGGTTAATTCCGCTTCTTCTTTTTTAACCAGGTCGGGTCGATTTCCTTTTTGAAAGGCTTCGATTGACTCTTTTCGTTGTTTACTTAGTCTCTTTAAGACCGTGATTACTTCTTCGTCCGTCAGCTCTTTTCCTTTTTTTTCGATGGCCGCATTTTGTAAAGCAGCCTGGATGAAGCGAAGTGTTTCCCTGGTCAGTTCGTCTTTTTGTTTTATTGATTTTTTCAGGTCGGTTTTTATTTTTTCTCTAAGCATTTTTTCTCCTTTGGCGAAAAATGTTCGATGTCAATCGGCCCCGGCCATGCCATCGCAGCCGGTTTATCTATTTTTATTTTATCATAGGTTTCCAGCTTGACAAAATATTTTTTTATGATAAAATATGGCCAGGTTTTAATCTTAACGTTAGGAGGAAAAATTAAAATGAAAGCCAGAGTAGATAAAAACGTCTGTACGGGTTGCGGACTCTGTGTTAATAACTGTCCGGATGTTTTTGAAATGCAGGGTGATGTTGCCGGGGTAAAGGGCGAGTCAATCCCTGATTCAGCGGTCGAGTGTGCTAAAGAAGCAGCGGGGAATTGCCCTCTTGATGCCATTGTTGTCGAATAGAGAATAAATCCAAAAAAGCTTTAGGCCAGAGATAACGCTCTGGCCTTCTTATTTTTAATTGAGCTTTACGCCTAAATATGCTAAAATATCATAAATATGGGTTAAGCCGAAGTCTTTATAAGAGGGAGGTTGTTTGTATAAAAAGGTTGCTGTAATTTTATTTTTTGTTAGTTTTTTCGGAAGCGGTCTTTCTTTCGCTGAGCCTGGAATAAGGGCTTTATCAATAGGTGGGGCTTTTGTTGGTTTGGCTGACGATGCTGAAGCGGTTTATTGGAATCCGGCCGGGTTGGGTTTATTAGGCCGTCCCGAAATGGATTGTAGTTTATTATTATACAATCGCGATGAGACCGGTTATGACGACTGGTTTAGTTTCGTTTACCCTCTTCATCGCTTTCAAGATTTTGATTTGGGAGTCATTGGATTTTCTCTTGTGAATGATGTTGACAAGGGGATAATAGACTACCAGTCAGTTTTGTCTCTCGATTCTAAATTTACTGAGCGCTGGTATGTATTTTCCTACGGAAGGAAGGTTCTTTTAGAAAATTTAGCTTTTGGGGCTAATTTTCGCTTTGCGACTTATGAGTCAGCCCTTGATAAATTAAGCGTAATTAACGGAATCGATTACCCGCAAGGAACCTCGGATAGTGATAACTCACTTGCCTGTGACCTGGGCGGATATTTCCGTTGGGATAGACTATCTTTAGGTTTTTTGCTTCAGAATCTAAACGAGCCTGAAATTACCCTCTATGGGAGTGATATAACTTATGATTTAAACGTAAAGGCCGGTTTAACCTTTCATCCGGATGAACAAACAAATTATTCGTTTGAAATTAATAATTTTTTTGATGCTAATCAAATCCGGCTCGGCGGTGAATACTGGATTGCGCCTTATTTAGCCCTTCGTCTTGGCGCCTATAATTTGAATAAAAAGGATAATCGGGCTTTGACTTTTGGCTGCGGGTTGAATTCCGCAGAGATTTTTGCGTATACCGACATAGAAATTGATTATGCTTTGCTTTACTGGACAAACAATTCCGCAGGTGAAGATGATTTTTCCCATTTGGTAGGAATCAAAATGAAGTTTTAGGGAGCATTAAACCAAAAAGGAGGGAATTCCATGGACCAGATTTTAGAAATTTTAGAAAAAGATGCCCGTATTTCGCCGGAAGAAATCGCCAAAATGACCAGAAAGAAATCGGGTAAAATAAAACAGGCCATAAAGAAGTATGAAAAAGAAGGGGTGATTTTGAAATATAAGACAGTTATCAATAAGGAGCTGTTGGGGAATAAATCCGGTGAGGTAAACGCTTTGATTGAAGTACAGGTGGCTCCTCAGAAAAACGTCGGTTTTGACCGGGTAGCCGAGCGTGTCTACCGCTTCCCCGAAGTAAAAAACTGTTATCTTCTCTCCGGAGGGTACGATTTGCTCATTATTGTCTCCGGTAAAGATATTCATACCGTTGCCAGTTTTGTTGCCGAGAAACTGGCGCCAATGGAAAATATTAAAGGCACGGTAACCCATTTCTTGTTAAAAAAATATAAGGAAGATGGCGATATCTTGGAATCGGGCGAAAAAGATAAAAGAATCGCCATGTCATTTTAATTATGAAGATCTCGAAAAAAGTCGACCGTTTACCGCCTTCGGGCATAAGGGAGTTTTTTGATTTAGTTATTGGGATGAAAGAAGTTATCTCTCTCGGGGTAGGCGAACCGGATTTTACTACCCCCTGGAATATTAGGGAGACAGCTATCTACTCTCTGGAGCAGGGTTACACCTCTTACACCTCTAACCGGGGTCTTTATGAATTACGCTTAGAGATCTCCCGCTTTCTCAAATCGCATTATTCTTTGGATTATTCCCCGGATGAAGAAATCCTAATTACCGTAGGGGTTAGTGAAGCTTTTGATTTAGCTTTAAGAGCCTTAATAAATCCAGGGGACAAGGTTATTGTTCCCGAGCCCAGCTATGTTTCTTATGCGCCGGTAAGCATTCTGGCCGGGGGCGAGGTATTATATTTAAAAACCGATAAAGAAGGGGGATTTAAAATTGATCCTCAAAAATTGGATAAAATTTGCGACCGAAAGGCCAAATATTTAGTTTTGAATTATCCCTGTAACCCAACCGGTGTTTCTTATACCAAAAAGGAACTCAATGATATTAAAAAGGTAGTTATCAAAAAAAATCTGACCGTTATCAGCGATGAGGTATATGACGAACTGACCTACGACTTTTCTCATATTCCCTTGGCTAAATTAGACGGGATGAAATCACGGACGATTTATCTGAATGGTTTTTCTAAGGCTTATGCCATGACCGGATGGAGGGTAGGTTTCGCTGCCGGGCCCGCCAAGGCTATTGCCGGAATGACTAAGATTCATCAATATACCATGCTTTGCGCCCCGATTACGGGGCAGATTGCTGCCCGCGAGGCTTTAAAAAACGGGACGAAATCAGTTGAACAAATGAGAAATGAATATCGCCGCCGGAGAGATTTTATTGTCAAAGAGCTTTGCCGCATCGGGCTTGATTGCCACCGGCCTCAGGGGGCTTTTTATGTGTTTCCTTCGATAAAAAAGACGGGTATGAAATCAGTGGAATTTGCTAAAGAACTGTTAAAAAGGGAAAAGGTGGCGGTCGTGCCTGGGGTAGCTTTTGGGCCTTCCGGCGAGGGTTATGTCCGGATGTCCTATGCAACCAGTCTATCCAATATTAAAGAAGCCGTTAGCCGGATTGAGCATTTTCTTAAATAAATTGGTGCCGAAGGAGAGAGTTGAACTCTCATGGACCGAAGCCCATACGGCCCTGAACCGTACGCGTCTGCCAATTCCGCCACTTCGGCATTTTTCTTCGTTTATACTATCGCAAAATTAAGCAAAAGTCAATGAATAGTTAAAGAATCATATTAGTGGGGAGCTATTTGATAATTTTTTATTGATAAGCCTATGTTTATATGATAAAATCCACCCATGGTATCCCGGAAGATTATTACCGTTAATCGCCAGGCCAGACACGAATATTTTATTTTAGAGGTTTTTGAAGCCGGGATAAAACTTAAGGGCAGTGAGGTTAAGTCTCTGAGGCTTGGCCGGGCAAATTTAAAAGATAGTTTTGCCAGAATTAATAAAGGGGAAATATTCTTATTCAATGCCCATATCAGTCCCTATCAACATGACCGGGAGAGAAGTTTTGAGCCAAGAAAGACGCGCAAGCTTCTCATGCATCGGGTGGAAATTAACCGTCTGACCGGTCGGGTAGGGGAAAAAGGGTTGACCCTGATACCGCTTCGGATGTATTTCAAGCGGGGAAGAGCCAAGGTGGAAATCGCTTTGGCTAAAGGAAAAAAGTTCTATGATAAAAGGGAAACCCTTAAACGGCGGGTGGCCGAAAGGGAAATTAGAAAGGCGATAAAAGGAAGGTAGCAATTTCGGGGGCGAATTAGGTTCGACCAGGGTAATGCCAGCTAAAGAGGCATGCCGAGTTTGTCAGGTAACTCGTGAAAAACTTGACACAAAACTAACAGCTGACTTTGCGAAAGCAGCTTAAGATTACTCACGGGTAATCTCGTTCTTCTCGACCTCGTCTGTGAGTTGAGAAAGGGCGTCGACTTAGCAGACTGGCTTTAGTTCTTGCCTGAGGGGCTGGAGTAAGATTTAATTAGGCTAGTCACTTTAAAATCCTGCTTATGGGAGTTTTGAGTGATGAAATTTAAAATATAAGCTACGCATGTAAAATCTTTGGCAGCATCCTGTGGCACCCGGGTGCAATTCCCGGCGCCTCCACCAAATAAAAATGAAAAAACTGGCGATAGTGTTATTTTTACTGTTAATAAGCAGCATCTGGCTGAGCACTGCGCAAGCAGAGACTGTAACTGTTCTTATTGACGGGAAGAAACATACCGATAATTTCTTCATTTATAACCTGGAAGGGAAAGATTATGTTTCGTTAGCCGATACGCGAGATTTACTGAATCTTTCCGTTAGCTGGAATGCTGTGGCTCAACGGGTGGTAATAGAAAGCCAAAAGGGGAAAATTTCTTTTCTCGTTAATAATCCTCGGGTAGTTGTCAAGGAGAAAATTAGATATTTAAATTACCCGGCCCGTCTTTTTAATGGCGGTATTATTGTCCCCATGGAGTTTTTAACCGAGATTATGCCGGAAATTTTGGATTGCCGGATTGACTGGGATTTGGCCGGCCGTTGCTTACAGGTTACCTCAAAAGGGAAAGTAATCATTGGGGATAAAGAAGATAACCCTGCGGTTAAGTTATCGTCGCGTGATTTAAAAAAGGGTGCCTCAGATAAAACAGGTAGTTATTTAAGGAAGAAAAGGAAAAGTTCGACTTCCAAAAGTTACCGTATTGATTTAGTGGTGATTGATCCCGGGCATGGCGGCCGGGATCCCGGAGCGATTGGCCGCAAAGGGCTGAAAGAGAAGGATGTTGTTTTAGATATTGCCAATCGGCTGAGTAAGAAACTAAAGCAAAAAGGAATTAAGGTAATCTTGACTCGTTCCCGGGATGAATTTATTCCCTTGGATGAGCGTACTGCCATAGCAAACCGCAATCGCGCCGATTTATTTCTCAGTATTCATGCCAATGCTGCTTTCACCCGGCGGGCAAATGGCTTCGAGACTTACTATGTTTCTGAAGCAGTTGACGATCACGCCAGGGCAGTGGCGGCCATAGAAAATTCGGTTTTAGAGCTGGAACGAAAAGGCGTACGAAAAAAAATGGACGATACCTTGCATGCCATCCTCTGGGATTTGGCCTATACCGAATTTCGGGTAGAAAGCATCGAATGGGGAGAAATAGTCCAGCAGGAATTAAACAGAAAGATTAGAGGAGAGAATAGAGGGGTAAAGCCCGGTCCTTTTTATGTCTTGAAGGGTGCGCAGATGCCGTCACTTTTGGTTGAAGTCGGTTTTATCAGCAATGTTGTTGAAGAAAACCGCCTGCGGAAAAGCTCCTACCGGGAAAAGATTACCGAAGCTCTGGCGGACAGTATCCTTCGCTATAAGCGGCTATATGAAAAGAAGGCTGGTTTTACCCGATAGACGAAAGATATAAATATGGCTAGACGAAAAAAGAGAAAGAAAGCCCGTCGGACAAGAAAGACAAACGTCTTGAGGCCTTTTCTTATTATTCTTTTTGGTTTCATTTTGATTGCCGGCTCTTATTGGATTTATAAAAGGTTTTCTCAAAGAGAGGTGGTTTCTCTGCCTAAAGTTAAAGCAAGCCGGGAGATGACCAGGGAAGTTAATCTATATTTTGCCGATGGTGATGCTCAAAAATTAGTCGGGGAAAAAAGGGAGATTTTGGAAAGTCCTAACTTAGTCAAAGAGATAAGAGAATTGCTCGATGAATTAATTCGAGGCCCGAGGAATAAAAATTTGGCTAGAACCATTCCGCCGCAGGCAAGGATTCGCTCCCTGTATCTTGATTATAATGAAGCCGTTGCCTATGTTGATTTCACGGACAATATTACTAAATATTCTTCCGGAGGCAGCACCGGAGAAATTCTTTCAATATATTCGGTAGCCAACAGTATTATTGGCAATTTCGCTGAAGTGAAAGAAGTAAAAATTCTGATTAATGGAGAAGAGGCCCAAACTTTAAGCGGGCACATTGATTTAACCCGAGCTGTCGGGTTTAGCGAAGGAATTATTAAAGGAAGATGAATAATGGGCCGATTGGTATATTTGATTCCGGCGTTGGCGGCTTAACGGTTTTTCGTGAAATTAGCCGTTTCTTTCCTCACGAAGACATTATTTACTTCGGCGATACCGCTCGTGTTCCTTACGGCAGTAAATCTTCCGATACAATACATCGTTTTGCCATCGAAGACATAAATTTTTTAAAAAGGCAAAAGGTCAAAGTAATTGTCGTTGCTTGCAACACTGCCTCGGCTGTTCTTCTTGAACTTAAAAAAAAATTTAACCTGCCCCTTGTCAACGTAATTCAACCGGGCATAAAAGAGGCTCTTTTTTATTCGAAGAATAAAAGAATAGGTGTCATCGGGACTGAAAGTACTATACGAAGCCGTGCCTATCAAAGGCTTCTCCGTCGTTATAATCCCTCGGTAAAAATATTTTCCCAAGCCTGTCCCTTGTTTGTCTCTTTGATTGAAGAAAATTGGGTGAAACGGAAAGAGACGAAACTTATCGTCAAAAGGTATCTCTCCGTCCTTAAAGATAAAGGGATTGACACCTTAATTCTGGGCTGCACCCATTATCCACTTTTTAAGCCCTTAATTCAAAAGGAGATGGGGAAAAAGGTTAAATTGGTTGATTCGGCCCGGGCGGTGGCAAAAGAGTTAAAAAATGTTTTTAAGGAAAACGGGTTGCCCCTTAAAGAAAAAGGGCAGCCGAAATACAAATTTTTTGTCAGCGATTTACCGCCAAAATTCAGAAAAATTGGTGAAAGGTTTTTGGGGAAAAAATTAGGGAAAATCCAGCTTCATCACCTTTAGGTGAAAATGATATGTATGAAATAATGGTTGAAGACAATTTTAGCGCTGCTCATCGGCTGAAAGGTTATAAAGGTAAATGCGAAGAATTGCATGGCCACAATTGGAAGGTTCAGGCTTTTCTTAAAGGAAGGAAACTTGATAAATCGGGCCTGCTTTTTGACTTTAAAAAGCTTAAAGGGGCCCTTAAAGAAATTGTGCAAAGATTAGACCATCATTATCTAAACGAGATATCGCCTTTTGAGCGGCTTAATCCTACCTCAGAAAATCTGGCTCATTTTATTTTCCGGGAATTGAAGAAAAATTTTACCAAAACCCAGTTTAAAGTTTCTAAAGTAACTGTTTGGGAAGGAAACTCGGCTTCCGCCAGTTATACCGAAATATAGTTTTCCCCATTCTTTAAAAACTTCATGTGTAATTCCAGAGGCTAAACGGTATGAAAAAAGCCGTCGTTTTACTTTCCGGAGGATTAGATTCGACCACGACGCTATACCTGGCGAAGAAAAAAGGTTATAAGTGCCTTGCGCTTACTTTCGACTACGGTCAACGGCATAAAAAAGAAATTGAAGCGGCGAGAGAAATCTCCCGCCAGGCCGCCTCACCTTTAAAGGTTATCCCGCTAAATCTTCCCTGGGCAAAAGATGCTATAATTGACAAGCGGAAGATGCTGCCTAAAAGGCGCTTAAAAAAAATCCCTCAGCATATTCCTTCGACCTACGTTTCTGGCCGCAACACGATTTTTTTAAGTCTGGCTTTATCTTATGCCGAATCAATTGGTGCCCGGGCCATATTTATTGGCGCTAACGCCCTTGATTGGAGCGGTTATCCAGATTGCACCCCTGATTATTTTAAGGTTTGGACGAAGCTCATAAAAGAAGGCACCAAAGCCGGCCGTCAGGGGAAAAAGATAGAAATAAAAGCCCCTTTAGTGGATAAAACTAAAAAAGAGATTGTTGAATTAGGGAAAAAGTTAAATGTTCCTTTTTCCTTAACCTGGTCCTGCTATACGGGCGGAAAATTTCCCTGCGGCTGGTGTGATGCCTGTCAGCTAAGGGCGAAGGGGTTTAAAGAAGCAGCAGTTGCTGATCCTCTTATAGCCTGACTAATACCTTTCCCTAAATAGAGTTAGAAAAAAGATGCCTGTTCAGGCCAAGGTTCTTGAAATTTTTCCCAGCCTTCAAGGCGAAGGCCCGTATGCCGGGATAAAACAGCTTTTTATCCGCTTTGCCGGCTGTAATCTGACTTGTTCTTTCTGTGATGTTGCCGGGCAGAAATATTCTCAAATCAGAATTTTTGACTTTTTAAGTTTACTGAAGGAACTTGAAAAAATAGGGGAATTTAGGTTCTTTCACTCTCTAAGTTTAACCGGGGGAGAACCCTTGCAACAGGTGAAATTTTTAAAGGAGTTTCTCCCTCGTCTAAAGAAGCTTAAGATATATTTAGAGACGAACGGCACCTTGCCAGAGGCATTTCGAGAAATTTCTCCCTGGATTGACTTTGTCAGTATTGATTTTAAGCTGCCTTCATCAACGGGATTGAACAGTTTCTGGGAGGAGCATCGCTATTTTTTAGAATTAGCCCGGAAGAAAAGCACCTTTGTTAAGATGGTTATTACCGGTAAAACTATCGATGACGATTTTAAAAAAGCCTTTCAGATAATTGCCGAAATTGACAGAAATATTCCTTTAATTCTTCAGCCGGTTACGCCTACCGGAAGCTTTAGCGACACTGCCTCTTTTTCAAAACTCGCTGATTTTCAAAGAGAGGCTTTAAGTTACCTCAAAACGGTGAGAATTATTCCTCAGATTCATAAATTAATGGGCTGGCGATAAAAATAAATAAAAACTTGTTATTTCGAAAACTTAAATGATTAAACTTAAAAAAACGCTGAAAGTAATCGTCAAAATACTTTCGATTTTTTTAATAATTAGGTTTTCACTAAAAACTCGTGAGGGTTTTGCAACCGAGGCCATTTCAGGCGAGGCAGATTCCCCTAAATTATTTTTAGTTAAAAAAGTCCGCGGGTTTCGAATAAAAGATGAGAATAAAATCATTACCCCCTGTGTATCAATTGTAAAGGGAGATGATTTGTATTCAATGACAAAAAAGGCCTTAGATTTAATCGGCGGTATGCGAGAGATAGTAAAACCCGGCCAAAAAGTGTTTATAAAACCTAATTATATATCCGGTGGCCTTGACGGGCATGATGCGGTAACTGCTGGCGAAATCGCCCATCCCGAAGTAGTTGCTGCTGTAAGTGAAGAATGCCTTAAAGCCGGGGCTAAACAAGTAATAATTGGTGAATGGGTTGAACGACCCCTTAAAATAAATTTCGGCGGAAAAGAAAATAAAGAAGGGGCGCAAATCAAAGGATTAATAGATATTTTGAATAAAAAATATGGGGAGAAAATTTATTTATTGAATTTAATGGAACATACCACTTACTTCCAATACGTTCCGTCAAAAACTGAATTGAAATTTCTAGCCATACCCAACTTAGTTACTGAAGCCGATGTGATTATTTCTATCCCTTCTTTAAAGACACACCATAAGCCGTGCCCGGTGAGCTTGGGCATGAAAAATTTCATGGGCATTATGCCGGCTATTTTTTATGGGGAGCCTCGTTACAAACTTCATGAAGCCGGAGTTCATCAGGTAATCGTGGATATCAATAAAGCCTTAAATCCGGATTTGGTTGTAATTGATGGTTCCTTCGGCATGGAAGGTCGGGGGGCCTCTCTTTTTTTAGGGGGAAAACCGGTAAATGTAGAAGATCGAATTGGTGGATTTTTAGTCATTGCCGGAAGGGACCCGGTGGCTACTGATGCAACGGCAACAAGAATAATTACCAAGGGATGGAATCCTCTCCCCGAAGGGTTAGAATTAGGAAGCCCCTGGTATATCCACCATATCCGAATGGCTTCTGAGCAGGGCTTAGGTATTTTAGACAGCTCTAAAATATCCATATTGGGTGAAGAATTAAAGAATGTCGAGATGAAGTGGGAACAATCAGATGATAATGTTTATCCGGAAATCCCCGATGAAGGTCTAACCGATGAAAAATAATTTCAAATCCTGCTTCATATACGTATTTATAGCCTTAAGCAGTATTTTACTTCCCGTAGATTTTATCTATGCCCAGGATTTTTTTATAAAGAAAGCGATAGAAGCGGAGGGCGTATGGAAAATGGGAAGCATCGGGCAGAGAAAGGCACTTTATACAGAGGTACGGAATGATGTCTCAGAAATAGAACTTTATGTTTCCAAGAAAGGGAGATACCATTTACTCGCACATATCTATTACAATTGGCACGACTTTTCCCCTTTTATACATGTGGAAGCCACAGATTCTAAGGGGAAAATACATAGAGGAGAAATAGGTTTTGAAAACATTTGGTACTTAAACAATACTAAAGGAAGATGGTTTGTGAAATCCTTCACAGATTCTTTCTGGGAATTGCCGAAGGGTAAACTAACTATCCGTTTTTGGGCGGTTGGCAAAACTTCTGTTTGGGATTTATCAGATAAACCTATGGAGGGTATAATCGCCCTGGACTATTTCTTTTTGTTACCGGGTTCTTATAAAAAATCTAAAGATGGTCTCTTTTTTTATTTTATCCAGCCTGAATCCGGGTATGGCAAATGGCATCTATCCGAATATTCGGATAAATATTTTTGCAACTTGGTTTCGAATGAAAATATCGATAGCCCTTTTTATTTCGATTTTTATTGCCCTTCTTATGGTAAATATGTAATCGGCGTTTCGATGCTTTCTTCTGATTCCGGTTTTTTGAAGTTTCATTTTCAAAAAGGTAAATTCACCAAAGATTTAGTATTCCATGACAAATCCAATGATAATCTCTGGCATTTAATTCTTTCAGATCCGGTCATTTTAAAGGAAGGGAATTATACGGTTAATCTGCAGGCAGAAGGAACAAGTAAAGAGACTGCCGATTTATCTATCGGTTATATACTGTTTATCAAGACAGACTGAATAAATTCGTCTTTAGCTTTTTATTATAAGACTGTCTAGTGATAGAGAAGCTTTATAAAGAATGCATATGCGGAAGTTAGATAAATCAATCCTTTTTGTTATAATTTTACTGGGCGCCTTTTTGAGGTTATACCGCTTGGGTTTCCAAGGCATATGGCTTGATGAAGCACATACCTGGCTTATGGCTTCAAAAGGGCCTGTTTGGTTATGGAGGGAACAAATTTTCAGTGCTTCTCCTCCTCTTTATTTTATCTTTATGCATTACTGGATTAATTTGCTGGGTAAAAGTGCTTTTATAATGCGTTTACCGTCTGCTATATCTGGCATAATTTCTATCCCGATAGTTTACTACATCGGGAGGAAGATGTTTGATGGTAAAACAGCGCTTATCTCAAGTTTCCTTGTAGCCATTTCTTGTCCACACATTTACTATTCCCAGGAAGCAAGATGCTATGTAATGCTGGCAATCTCAAGTTTAATTTCGGGTTTTTATTTTTACCAAATGTTACTGGATGATAATAAAAAAACAAGGCTATCTTATGTAATAGCCACGCTTTTATGTCTATATTTACATAATTACGGAATTTTTATCTGGTTGGCACAGTTTCTTTATCTTTTTTTTAAGGGTTTTTTGAGAGAAACGAAATTTTTGATTATACAGCTAATAATTCTTTTAATCTTTAGCCCCCGGATTATTATATTTATGCAGCAGATTCAAATGGACATTAGTGCCTTTCTTACAAAGCCGGGATTGATTGATTTTTTCCATACCTTTGCACGCTTAGTTTTTTTAAGCCGTAATTTGCCTTTATTTGCTCTAACGCGGGTTGTTATGGCTATTAACGTTTTTCTTTTTCTATTTATTTTTGTCATTGCTTTCGGGAGGACAAAAGGCCCGCAGGCTAAATTTTCTCTTTCAATTTGCACCTGGCATTTAGCCATTCCTATCGTAATCCCTTTTTTTATCTCTTTTTTTAAACCTATATATCTTCCGGGAAGATACGAGTTTATTTCCTATCTATTTTTTATTTTAATTATTGGCAAAGGAATATCTGTTTTGACTGAAAGAAAAATTTTGTATCCGGTTTTAACCATTATTGTCTTCAGCGCTCTGGTTTGTCTGCCTCATTATTTTTTTGTGTACTCTAAATGCAATACCCCCGTTTTGAACGATTATATAAAAAAACATGTAAGAGGCAGAGATATTATAATTTTTA
Organism: uncultured bacterium; assembly: GCA_964506785.1. Taxonomy (GTDB): domain Bacteria; phylum CAZDME01; class JAYEMH01; order JAYEMH01; family JAYEMH01; genus CAZDME01. The sequence goes on from CAZDME010000013.1 coordinate 27,557, forward strand.
CAAATCTTGCGATTCTTCCTTATCGTTATTACTTTGGGAAAGACATATATCGTTATGTTTTTCCCTATCCTGAAGGTGAGGAGCTATTAGATCATCCCAAAGAAGTAATTGAAGAACGGGAGGATTTTGCACAGGATGAGGCAGCCAAAATAAACCAAAAAATTACTCCGCTTATGAGAGGGGACCGGAGGCTTTTTTTATTTTTCAATTCCGGTATGAAAATAGATAGAATGTTAGTTAACCGGTTTAGAAAAAAATATAATCTTGAAGAGGAGATCTCTTTCCATGAACGGGACTATGATAAATTCGAAATAATGAAGGTTATGGTTTTCCGTAAAGAATAGGGTCTACATTTATTCAAGTTCCACAAACTGGCTTTAAGGCGGCTCAAAGAAGTAAAAATTATCCCTCAGATTCACAAAATAATGGAGTTGAGATAAGTTTTTTGAGGAAACGAAATAAAGAAAGTGTCATACCAAAATGATAATGTCGTATTTAGCCAAATTAGAAATGTCGCATTCTA
>CAZDME010000014.1:0-26650 GCA_964506785.1 uncultured bacterium
CTATAGCCAATAAGAGGTTGTGTTTTTGTGGTTTTTGCCGATTATGATAGGAAGACCCCCCCGGACTAAAACTTATAAAAGGCGGCCGACCCGAAAAGATAAGGTTCAAGTCTTTTCATTTTTTAAAATGGTCTTCTTAGTAATTTTATTAGGATTTACCTTTATCTTTATCTATGTTTGGCTGAATCTGGCGCTAGTAAGGAAGGGTTACCTTCTTTCCGCCGGGGAGGCAAAAAGAGAATATCTGGATAAAAGAAATAAGGAATTGAAGTTAGAGGTAGGCAAGCTCAAATCTTTGGATAGAATTGAAAAAATTGCTCGAGAAAAAATAAAGCTAAGTGATCCCAAGAAGCATGAAGTTATCTGGATAAACCGATGAAAAGAAACCAGCTTATCTTCCGTTCGTACCTAATTGTAGTTTTTTTTATAATTTTGTTTTTCGCCCTTTTTTTTAAACTTTACTATTTACAATTTGTTGAACATTCGCGGTTTTCTAAAAAAGCACAAAGGCAGCATCATATCACCATTAATCCTCAGAGGGCACGCGGCATGATTTTTGACTGTCAAGGGAAACCCTTAGCCATCAGTGTCGAAGTCGATTCAATTTATGCCGCGCCTAAACAAATAAAAGACCCGTCTTCTTATGCCAGAAGAATAAAAAGTTTAATTAAAAAAGATTCCCGCTGGATAAAGAAGCAGCTGTCTAAAGATTGTTATTTTGTCTGGCTGGCAAGAAAAGTCTCCCCTGAATGCTCAGAGGCTGTCCAGAGGCTAAATTTAGAGGGGATATCTATTCTCAAAGAGTACCGCCGTTTTTATCCTCAAGGGACTCTGGCCGCTAATCTTTTAGGTTTTGTCGGTATGGATAATCAAGGGTTGGAAGGTTTGGAGAGATATTATGAAAGTGAACTTTCTCCAACTTTGCGTAAGTCTCTGGTGCAGAGGGATGCTTTGGGACAAAAAATAACTTTGGATAAAGAGGAAATTTTCTCAAGAAGACCTTTTAATTTAACCCTGACGATTGATAGCACTATTCAACACATTGCCCAGAAAGAAGTAGATAAAGTTTTTCAAAAGACAGAGGCTAAAGGGGCTCAGTTAGTGGTGATGCGTCCCTCTACCGGGGAAATTTTAGCTTTAGTTAATCGTCCGACTTTTAATTCTAATCAACCTTCCGATTATTCGCCGCTTCATTGGCGCAATCGGGTAGTAACCGATTGCTATGAACCTGGTTCTTCATTTAAAGTCATTCCTGCCGCCGCCGCGTTAGAAGAAAACGTTGTTACTCCCCAAAAAATCTTTTTTTGCGAAAATGGTTCATTCCAATTTTGCCGTCGCGTTATCCATGACCATGAACCTAGGGGATGGCTTACTTTCCGCCAGATTTTAGGTTACTCCAGCAATATTGGTATGACTAAGGCATCTTTGCTTTTAGGCAAGCACAAACTATATAAATACATCCAGCAATTCGGCTGCGGCCGATATACGGATGTTGATATGCCTGGTGAAATTAAAGGGAACCTGCGCCCAATAAAAGAATGGACAAAGTCTTCTCTAGGGGCGATTCCCTATGGCCAGGAGATTTCCGTAACCTCGATGCAACTTATTAATATTTTTTCCACCATTGCTAATGGCGGCTTAATGATGCAGCCTTATGTACTCAGGGAAATTCGTGATAAAAAAGGTGCTTTAATCAAGAAATTCAATCCTCACATCAAAAGAAGGGTTATTTCTCCTCAGACAGCCCTGACTTTGACAGAAATGCTTGAGGGGGCAGTTATCTCAGGCACAGGAACGCTGGCTCAAGTTTCCGGTTATCGAGTAGCCGGAAAAACTGGCACTGCTCAGAAATTTGATGTAGAGAAAAACCAGTATTCTAAAGAAAAATCTATTGTTTCTTTTGTTGGTTTCGCCCCGGTTGAAGAACCGGCTATTGCCGTATTAGTAATGGTTGATGAGCCTCGCGGTGTTGCTTGGGGAGGAACTGTTGCCGCCCCAATTTTCAGCCGCGTTGTCGGGAAAACCTTGAGTTATTTACAAATTTCTCCTCAAGAAGAAAGAAAAGCAAAAAAAAGGGGAAAGCAGTTTTTATCTTCATTAGAAGTTTTGCCTAAAGCTGAAAAACTAATTGGGCAAACTATGCCAGATCTTAAAGGGGCGAGCATTAGAGAAAGTTTAGAGAATCTTTCTAGGTTTAATTTAGAGATTAACATTCAAGGTTCTGGTTTTCTCTATTGGCAGAGGCCCTCACCCGGAGAAAAACTTAATCAGGGCGATTATTGTCTTCTAAAATTTATGCCCGGTTGTTATTAAGGGGATTTTTATGGGAAAAACCTGGATCCTAAACAAACTTCTTCAAGGCCTTTCGCTGGAAAAAACTAATGGTGACCTTCTCCAAAATATTCGGGGAGTAGACTATGATTCTCGTCGGGTCAATAGAGATTTTCTTTTCGCCGCTATCCCGGGCATACATTACAATGGGGCGGATTTTATTGAAGAAGCCATCAGCCGGGGTGCTAAAGCCATACTAACCCAGGAAGATTTAATTGACCGTCCTGTCCACAAGGGAGTATCGTATATTAGAGTGAGAGACAGCCGGGAAGCACTTTCTAAAATATCGGCGGCATTTTATGATTTCCCCTCCCGGCAACTTAAAGTTATTGGTATTACCGGCACAAATGGGAAAACTTCAACTACTTATCTTCTTGAATCCATTCTTAAAGCAGCTCATTTTGCCGTTGGGGTAATTGGCACGGTTAATTATCGAATTAGAGACCGGATTATTCCTTCGGTTCGCACCACCCCTGAATCTTTAGAGCTTCAATTTCTTCTCAAGGAGATGGTTGAAGCCGGTATTACCCACGTCATTATGGAGGTTTCTTCCCATGCTCTTACCCAAAGGCGTGTTTCCCAGATAGATTTTGATATCGGGTTATTTACCAATTTAAGTCAGGACCACCTGGATTATCATAAAACTATGGGGAATTATTTTGCCAGCAAGAATCTTCTTTTCGAATCTTTAGGAAGACTTTCTCAAAAAAACGGAGAGAAATATGCCATAGTCAATGGCGATGATCAAGCTTCTACAGGCATTCTAAAAACGCTGGAAAATTCTCCCGGTGTCAAAATCTTATCTTTTGGACTGGGCGATAAAAATTTATGCCGGGCTGAAGCGATTGAGTCAAAGTCAGATAACAATCGTTTTATCATAAGTTATCCGTCAGCGGATATAGAGGTAAATCTTTCCCTTTTCGGCCGGCACAATGTTTATAACGCCTTGGCGGCTGCTTCTTGCGGTTTTAGTTTGGATATAGAGCCCGGGTTTATAAAGGAAGGTTTGGAAAAGCTAAAGAATATCCCCGGCCGATTTGAATTTATCGGGAAGCATTTACCTTTTGAAATAGTCGTTGATTACGCCCATACCGAAGCCGCCTTAAGAAATATCTTAGAATCAGCCGGAAAAATGAGCCCAAAGCGAATAATTTTAGTTTTTGGCTGTGGCGGTGATCGGGATAAAGGGAAGCGCCCCTTAATGGGAAAGGCAGCCGAAGAACTGGCTGATTTTTCTATTCTTACATCTGATAATCCCAGGAGTGAAGAGCCGGAAGAAATTATTAACCATATCAAGACGGGTTTTACCCTTAAAAGAAACTATCAGGTAATTTTAGACCGCTATCAGGCGATAGAATCGGCCATAAAGAAGGCTGTGCCCGGTGATATGATAATTATCGCCGGTAAAGGCCACGAAACTTATCAAATCTATAAAGACGGGGTAGAGCCTTTTGATGATAGAAAAGCGGTTGAAAAGATTTTACGAGCAATGGGAATATCAGGCGCTCAGGGTATCAGGCGTCAGGATAACTAATTTGCCGATTTGCTGCTTTATTGAGTATCCGGTTAACAGGATAATAGGGGACAATGAAATTCAGGCTTAGTGAAATTTTAGAATGGACGGGAGGAAAACTTCTTGCTTCGACAGTAGAATCTTCTCTTTCATTTGGGGATATCGGCATAGACTCCAGAAAGAGCAAAGCCGGAGAATTATTTATTGCTATCCGCGGCAGGCGCTTTGACGGCCATGATTATCTTGCCCAGGCTTTTCGAAAGGGAGTAAAGGCAGCCCTTGTCTCCAAAATTCCTGAAGGCTTCTCTCGAGATTCCAATTTAAAGGATGCGGTTTTAATTAAAGTTAAAGATACAGTCAGGGCCCTTCAGGATATTTCCGCTCATTACCGGAGAAAATTTAAGTTAAAGGTGATTGCTGTAACCGGCAGTAACGGTAAAACCACCACGAAGGATTTAATTGCCCATATTCTTCAAACTAAATTTTCAGTTTTGAAATCAGCCGGTAATTTCAATAATCAAATCGGCATTCCTTTAAGTTTACTAAGGATTAAAGAGTATCACCAACTGGCCGTTTTAGAGTTAGGCGCCAGTGCCCTGGGAGAAATAAAGCTGCTTTCCCGGTTAGTTCAGCCTCACTTCGGAATTATTACCAATATAAGCCCGGCCCATCTTGAGTTTTTTGGCACCCTTGATAATGTAGCTAAAGCCAAAGCCGAATTAATCGAATCTTTAGATAAAGAGGGGGTAGTTTTTTTAAATAATGACGATCCTTATCTCGGCCGGATGAAAAACAAGATAAGAGGCGAGTTTGCAACCTTTGCCATAAAAGAAAAAGCGGATTTTCAGGCTCGGAATATTGCCTTTGTGAATTTTTCTAATTCAACCTTTAAAATTAACGGGCAAATTGAAGTTTCTCTTCCTCTTTTAGGGAGGCACAATATCTATAATGCTTTGGCTGCTTCTGCCGTCGCTCGCACTTTAGATATAAGTTGGGATTCAATAAAATCTGCTTTGGCCGATTTTTCGCCTCCCCCTATGCGCATGGAAGTTAAAGAAACCGGGGGCCTAAAGGTTATTAACGATGCCTATAATGCCAATCCCTATTCGGTAAAAGCGGCGGTTGAATCCTTATTGAATTTAAAAAGCCGGGGGAGAAAAATTTTAGTTCTGGGTGATATGTTAGAACTGGGGGATTCAACCCGGTATTTTCATCGTCAGCTGGGAGAGGAAATAGGCGCCTCGGGGATTGATTATTTGCTGACCGTAGGTGATTTCTCCCGTTTCACCGCTAAAGGCGCGCGCCGTTCGGGCATGGCTGATAAATACATTTTTCATTCTGATTCGATAAAAGATGTTCTCTCAGTTTTAAAAAATATTGTCAAAAAGGAAGATATTCTTTTAATCAAAGGCTCCAGGGCGATGAAATTGGAGCGGATAATAGAGGGGATTAATCATGCTTTATAATTGGCTTTATCCACTTCGCGACCAGTGGTTTATTTTCAATATATTCCGGTACATTACCTTTCGGGCGGCCGGGGCAACGGCTACCGCTCTCCTTATCAGCGTCATTTTAGGCCCTTTTATAATTAAATTTCTTAAGGCCTTTTCACTCGAAGAGAAAATTCGCAAAGGCGATGTATTTCCTCTTTATGAACTGCATAAAGGCAAAGAAGGCACGCCTACCATGGGGGGGATTTTGATTTTAATTGCCATGGTTACCTCCACCCTTCTCTGGGCGAATCTTGAGGCGCGCAGCATCGGGTTAGTTTTATTTTCTACGATTTCTTTAGGGGCCATCGGTTTTATTGACGATTATCTTAAAATTAAAAAATCACCGACTGGTTTAGGGGCGCTCACCAAATTTATCGGCCAGTCTATTCTGGGGATACTTATCGGGCTTTATCTTTTTAAACTTCCTTTGATTGCCGGATATGCCAGTAAAATCAATATTCCTTTTTTTAAAGATCTCTGGGTTCAACTGGGGATTTTTTATGTTTTATTCGTTGCTTTAGTAATTGCTGGCACTTCTAACGCGGTTAACCTTACCGACGGACTGGATGGATTAGCCATTGGCTGCCTGATTATTGCCGCCTTAGCCTTTACCGCCATTGCCTATCTTTGCGGTAATTTCCAGTTTGCCGATTATCTAAAAATTGCTTATGTGCCTGGCGCCGGCGAATTAGCCGTTTTTTGTGCCAGTCTCATCGGGGCCGGTTTAGGTTTTCTCTGGTATAACTCTCATCCGGCTCAAGTTTTTATGGGCGATACCGGTTCTTTGGCTCTGGGCGGCGCTTTGGGGACAGTCGCCGTGATTATTAAACAGGAGTTAGTTTTAATTATTGTCGGCGGTATTTTCATTCTCGAGGCGATTTCAGTAATCCTGCAGGTAATTCACTTCCGTTTTAAAAAAAGAAGACTTTTTCTTATTGCCCCGTTACATCATCATTTTGAAGCTCAGGGTTGGCCCGAATCCAAAATAATTATTCGCTTCTGGATTATTGCCGCTATTTTTGCTTTATTGAGTTTAAGCACGCTCAAAATACGATAATACCTGGGCAATGGCGGCCAGAGTGCCTTTATAAAACTTTATAGAAAATGATAGGAAATTATAAAAATAAAAAAGTTACCGTTGTGGGTCTGGGGAGAAGCGGCCGGGCAGCGGCAGAGTTCCTGAAGGATTTAGGGGCCGAGGTCAAAATAACCGAAATAAAAAAAGATTTCGAGCTTGAATCTAAAATAGATAAGCTTAAAAAAAAGAATATCCGGGCAGAATTGGGAAGACATAGTAAAAATTTTATCCAAGAGGCAGATTTAATTGTGGCTAGTCCTGGTGTTAGTGAGGCATCTCTTCCTTTAGTTTGGGCCAGGGAAAAGGGTATCCCGGTTACGGGCGAGTTAGAGCTGGCCTCCCGGTTTGTTCCCTGCCCGGTTATTGCCGTGACCGGGACTAATGGGAAAACCACTACCGCCAGCCTCCTCGGAGAAATTCTCAAAAAGAGGCATAAGGTAGAAGTGGCCGGAAATATCGGCCGGCCGCTATCCAGCCTCGTCCCAAAGTTAAACAAGGAGAACCTTTTGGTTTTAGAGGTTAGCAGTTTTCAGTTGGATAGGATAAAAAAATTCCATCCTTACATCTCCGTTATTTTAAATATTACTCCCGACCATCTTGACCGTTACCCCAATTTCGAAGCTTATCTATCGTCCAAAAAAAGGATTTTTCTTAATCAGGGCCCGGGTGATTATGCGATTTTTCCCGCCGGCGCTTCTTATACAGAACTTTTAATAAAGGAATCCCGGTGTTCTCATATTTTGTTTGGCAACGATTTAGGATTGAACCCGGGTATTTTTTATCGAGATAGTTCTATCTGGTCCAGCAGCAATGGTTCCCGTCGGAAGATTTTAGATGGAAGCGTTCTTAAATTAAAGGGCGATCATAATCGCCAAAACATTATGGCGGCCCTTGCGGTGGCGGTTATCCTTGGAGAAACCGCAGAAAACATTTCCGGGGTGATAAAAAATTTCTCCGGACTTGAGCACCGGATAGAAATAGTTTCAAAGTCCGGCGGAGTGGTCTTTATTAACGATTCTAAAAGTACCAATGTCGATTCCCTGATTAAAGCCGTTCAAAGCTTCTCCTCGATTATTCTTATTGCCGGCGGGCGAGATAAAGGAGCCGATTTTACTCCCGCCGGGGTTTCTATAAAAGAAAGGGTTAAGCAAATTATTCTTTTAGGTGAGGCGAAAGAAAAGCTCAAAGATCTTTGGCAGAATATCCGCCCTGTTCATTTAGCTAAAGATTTGGAGGAGGCGGTGATTCTTGCCCAAGATATTGCTCAGCCTGGTGACTGCGTTCTTTTTTCTCCGGGCTGCAGCAGTTTTGACATGTTTAGGAATTTTGAGGAAAGAGGCAAATCTTTCAAGGAGATAGTTTCAAAGCTTCACCTTACCCGGTTAACCAATAAGCCAAACGATGATTAGAACCAGTATGTTTCTTTTCATTATCGTCCTTACTTTAGTGGCTGTCGGATTGGTAATGGTTTTTAGCACCAGCGGCATTTATGTTCAGGGGAAATGCCAGGATTCATTGCATTTTTTAAAAAGGCAGCTTCTCTGGGCGGGTTTAGGTTTTCTCGCTTTGGTAACGGCAATGCATTTTGACTATGGTTTTTTCCGCCGCTTTAGTAAATTAGCTGTTCTTATCAGTCTGGCATTGCTGATTTTAGTTCTTTTCCCGCAGTTTGGCCGTCTTGCTGGAGGAGCCCGCCGTTGGCTGGGCTGGCGAGGTCTAAGTTTTCAGCCCGGAGAATTAGCTAAACTTAGCCTGGTCCTTTATTTGGCTGATTTTTGCTCCCGGAAGGGAAAGGTTTTAGCCAGATTTTCTTTCCGCAGCCTTATTCCTTTTATTCTGATAAGCGTTTTCTTCCTTTTATTGATTAAACAGCCGGATTTTGGCACCGGTCTGGTTATTATTTTTACCGCTGGAAGCATTTTATTTCTGGGAGGAATGAGGATAAAATATTTATTAACGGCGGCTTTTATAATTGCACCTTTGCTTTTTATGCTGATATTCAGTGTTGGTTACCGTCGAGAAAGATTCCTGGCTTTTCTTAATCCCGGCGAGGAAAATACCGCCGTTAGCTACCAGACGAAGCAGTCTCTTATCGCTTTAGGTTCCGGAGGCTGGAAAGGAGTCGGCTTAGGTAAAGGACTGCAGAAACTTTTTTACCTGCCTGGCTCCCGGACAGATTTTATCTATTCCATAATCGGAGAGGAAACAGGTTTTATTGGAACCGCATTTATCCTTTTGCTATATTTAGGCCTGTTTCTATCCATTTTTCGTGTTTCCATAAGGGCGCCTGATAAGTTCGGTTCTCTCCTCAGTCTGGGGATTGGCGTACTTTTAACCCTTCAGGTAGTCATTAATTTAGGCGTGGTTATGGCTTTATTGCCAACCAAGGGAACGCCGTTACCTTTTATAAGCGTGGGTGGTTCGGCGTTATTCTTTAATCTTTTAGCTGTCGGTATGGTTCTAAGTGTTGCCAGGCAAGGGCAATGAATTGTGTTATGTGTAAAGAGTCATGTATTTTTTACAGATTTTTCCAGTTTTTCATTACACATTACACATTACACATCTAACATTACACAGAAAAACTTAGGTTAGAACAATGAGAGTGATACTTACTGGCGGCGGCACCGGGGGGCATTTTTTCCCCTTAATTGCTCTGGGACAGAACCTAATTGCCCGCCATATTGAGGTTTTAATTCTTGGCCGGAAGCACAGCTGGGAAGAGAAAAATTGTCTTAAATTAAGCTTGCCTTTTAAGGGCATTACCACCGGCCGGCGGATTGGCAAATTCTCTTTACAGAACGTTCAAGCTATGCTAAAATTAGGCAAAGGGTTCTTTGAGACATTAAAGATTTTTAGGGATTTTTCTCCAGAGGTTATTGTAGCCACTGGCGGCTATGTTTCTCTTCCGGTGATGCTGGCGGGATTTTTTTCCGGGTGTCCTTTACTGATTCATGAACAGAATATTCTCCCCGGTCTCGCCAACAGGATTTTTGCTCCGGCGGCTCGGGAAATTAGCTTAAGTTTTGGGAAAACCGGTGAATATTTCCCCAAGCGGTTTAAAAACAAACTTTTTATAACCGGTTGTCCCTTACGAAAGACGGTAGAATTAGCTGAGGCTCGAGGTTTAAATCAAGAGCCGTTTCTTCTCCTGGAGGAGAATAAATTCACCTTATTGGTTATGGGTGGCAGCCAGGGTGCTCATCGGCTGAATGATTTGGTCCTTCAGGCCCAAAAAATCTGGCAAAAAGAGAATTCTCCCATTCAGGTCATTCATCTGACCGGAGAGAAAGACCGCGTTTTTATCAAAGAAGCCTATGCTCGTCTAGGAATTAAAAGTTTGGTATTTCCTTTTTACTATGATATGGGGGCGATATATAGTATAGCTGATGTGGCCTTAGTCCGGGGCGGTGCCGGAACTTTAGCTGAGCTGGCTCTTTGGGGGATTCCGGCGATAATTATTCCTTATCCTTATGCTGCCGGCAGGCATCAGGAGTTTAATGCCCGGTTTTTTGCTCAAGAAGGGGCGGCTGAAGTTTATCGCCAGGCAGATTTAAATCCGCTGATTCTTTCCCAGGCGGTTGTTTCTTTGGTAAAAGATGAAAAAAAACTCAGGCAGATGGCTCAAGCGAGCAGGAATTTGGGAAAGAAGGAGGCTGCCGATCTTCTGGTTGAGAGGATAATTCGTCTGGCGGCAAGTTCTAAACCCGGGAGTTGAAAAGGTATGTTCGAAAAAATTAAACGTATTCATTTTGTCGGTATTGGTGGCTCGGGCATGGCCGGTATTGCCCAGGTACTGCACACCCTGGGATATACGGTTTCTGGTTCGGATTTAAAATCTTCCGAGACTACCCGCAGACTTTCTCATTTGGGGATAAAGCTTTTTCTGGGACATCGTTCTTCACAGGTTAAAGGGGTAGATGTGGTTGTTGCCTCTACCGCCATTCCTTCATCCAACCCGGAGCTAAAAGAGGCCAAGCTTGAGCATATCCCTATTATTCCCCGGGCGGAGATGCTGGCTGAATTAATGCGTTTAAAATACGGTATTGCTGTCGCCGGAACCCATGGGAAGACGACCACCACATCTTTAATTTCTTTAATTCTCGCTAAGGGCAATATTGATCCCACCGTTATTGTTGGCGGCAAGGTTAACCACCTCAACAGTAATGCCAAATTAGGCGAAGGGAAATATTTAGTTGCCGAAGCCGATGAAAGCGACGGTTCCTTTTTAACCTTGAATCCAACAATTGTTGTCGTCACCAACATTGATAACGACCATCTTGATTATTACGGCAGCTTAGAAAATATAAAACGGGATTTTCTTAAATTTATCAACAAAATTCCTTTCTATGGTGTTGCCTTGCTTTGTTACGATGACGAGAAAATCCGCCGTTTACTTCCTCAGGTGAAACGCAAATATTTTACTTACGGCCTTAATCCTCAGGCGGACATTACCGCCAAAGAGATTACTCCTTTTGCCAGAGGTTCCTTCTTCAGGCTTTTTTATCAGGGTAAAGATTTCGGGAAATTTAAAATAAACCTGATGGGAAGGCATAATCTTACCAATGCCTTGGGGGCAATCGGCGTGGGCATTGTCCTCGGGATTTCGCCGGATAGGATTAAAGAAGCCCTGGCTGAGTTTAGAGGGGTAGAAAGAAGGCTCCAGATTCTCGGAAGGATTGGTGGGGCAATTATCCTTGATGATTATGGACACCATCCTACCGAGATTGCCGCTACCTTAGCGGCGGTAAAAGCGCGCTGGCCAAAAAAAAGAATAAAGGTTATTTTCCAGCCTCACCGTTATTCCCGCACCCGATTACTTCACAAGGAATTTGCCCGGGCTTTTAAATTAACGGATGGCCTGATTATCACCGATATTTATCCGGCTGGAGAGAAAGCTATCCCGGGGGTAGATTCCCAGCTTATCGTTAAAGATTTTCAAAACGCCGGCCGGCCGGTTATCTATCATCCGCAGGTAGATGAAGGTTTGAAGAATTCTATTTTATCTGAATTGTCAGCTAACGATGTTTTACTTACCTTGGGGGCGGGTGATATCGTGAAATTAGGAAAAGCCGTTCTTGGCAAAACCGAACTTAGCCAGGGGGGTAAAGCTAATTGGAAAGAAGAACTTTCTTGTCTGGTCAGAGGCAAGTTAAAATTTGATGAACCAATGGGAGACCATACTACTTTTGGTGTTGGTGGCCCAGCCGAAGCCTGGGTTGAACCGCGGGATATAGAAGATTTAAAAAACATCATGGTTTTTATCAAAAAGCATCAGCTTAATTATTTTATTGTGGGAAGGGGCAGTAACCTTCTGGTCAAAGATAAAGGGATTCGGGGTTTAGTGGTTAATTTAGGCCGGTATTTCCGCAGGCTCCGGTTTGGCCGTTTTGACAGTTTATCCGGTCGGGTTGAGGTGCAAGCGGGTCTGGATTTAACTGATTTGCTTTGGGAGTTAGAAAAGAACGGCTTAACCGGGCTTGAGATTCTAAAGGGAATCCCCGGCACCGTCGGAGGGGCCGTTTGGATGAATGCCGGCTTAGCCGAGGAAAATATTGGCCGATTTATTGAAAAGGTAAAGGTAATTAACCAAGAAGGAGAACTAAAGGAATTCCGTTCAGACGAATTCTATTTTTCTTATCGGAGATTAAACTTACCCGAACCGGCGATAATCTGTGAAGTAACCTTAAAGTTGGCCCGGGCCTCTCAAAAGGAGATTAAGCAGAATGGAAAACTTCGTCTGAGGCGTAAAATGGAGCGCCAGCCGCTTTCATTTCCGTCGGCCGGATGCATTTTTAAGAACCCTGAAGGCAAAAAAGCCTCTATTTTGATTGACCAGTTAAATCTCAAAGGTTTCACCCTTGGAGGAGCGGAGATTTCCACTCAACACGCCAATTTCATTGTTAAGAAGGGAGAGGCGAAGGCATCCGATATTCTCGGTTTAATCCAGGTCATACAAAGAGAGGTAAAAGAAAAACAGGGTGTCAAGCTTGAAAAGGAGATTGTTGTCGTTGGAGAGGACTAAGAAAATGAAAGAACGCGTGGCGGTTTTAATGGGCGGCCAGACCAGTGAAAGGGATATTTCTCTTGTTTCCGGGAAAGCGGTTGCTGAGGCTTTAGCTTCTCGAAACTATCAGGTTTCCTCTATTGACATAAACGGCAGGATTAAGCTGGAGGAGAGGCTTTCAGATGAGAAAATTGATGTTGCCTTTATCGCCCTGCATGGCCGCTATGGCGAAGATGGTTCGGTTCAGCGGTTGCTGGAAAAGTTAAAGATTGCCTATACCGGTTCAGGCGTGACCGCCAGCTTCCTGGCGCTCAACAAAATTGAAGCCAAGAAAATTTTTCAGGCAAAAAATATTTCTACCCCGCCTTTTTTCAGTTTAAATAATCCGCAAAGTTACAAGTTTTTTCTGAAAAGGGCGCCTTTTGAATTTCCCTGGGTGATTAAACCGGCGGCCGAAGGCTCGAGTATCGGGCTTTCCGTTATAGAAGAGGCGGAATCATTAGATAAGGCAATTAAATTTGCTTCATCCTACGGAGAAAAAATTTTAGTAGAAAAATATATCGCCGGCCGGGAAATTACCGTAGGCATTTTAGATGAATATCCTTTACCTGTTCTTGAGGTAATCCCCAAAAGGAAATTTTATGATTATAAAGCTAAATATACCAAAGGGGAAAGTGAGTATTTGGTTCCGGCGCCTATTGAGCTTAAGATTTATCAAGAGATACAGATGGTTGCTCTGGCCGCTCACCAGGCCCTGGGTTGTGAAGGGATGTCCCGGGTGGATATGAGGTTGGATTCGCAAAATAAGCCTTACGTGCTGGAGGTAAATACTATTCCCGGATTAACCGAATTAAGTTTACTGCCCAAAGCGGCCCGGGCCATAGGTGTTTCTTTCCCTGATTTATGCTGCATTTTAGTTAAGCTGGCAAAAAACAGGCAACTTACCGATGAAAAGGAATAGAGAGCTTAAAAAACATTCCCGGCGGAAATTGGTGCGGATGATTAAGCTAACGGGGCTTCTCTTCATTATTTTCGGCGTTTACTGGTTATCTCTTGAAGCCAGAAGATTTCTTAAGACCGATTCACTTTTTCAGACTGGGCATATTTTCTTTGAAAAGAGCAATTTGCTTAACCATCCCGAAGTGATGAAAATTTCAGAGGCTAATTATAATTTGAATATTTTCGCCTTTAACCTCTGGAAGATAAAAAAGACTCTTGAGAACATTCCCCAGGTTAGAAAGGTAATTGTCAAAAGGAAATTTCCGAATATAGTAGAGATAAGATTAGAAGAAAGAAAGCCGCTTTTCCTCCTCAACTGGAAAGAATCTTTTTACGGGGTAGATAAAGATGGTTATATTTTCCCTCAATTGGAGGGGAATCCCTGCTGGGACTTACCGGTAATAACCGGCTTGAAAGATAAATATTTAGAGAATTTTTTCTCCGCCGGGGAGATTTTGCCGGAGATTATCCTCGCTTTGAAAATAAACGATTATTTTAAAGGCAATCGGCCGGGGCCTCTAAAACTTTCCGAGGTTCATTTTGGAGACTTTGATGAATTTTCGCTTTATACCTTTAATCCCCGCATGGGACTTCGTTTCACTAAAGATGGTTTTAAAAAGGGATTCGAAAACCTAGATTTGGTATTGGCTGATTTCGACAGAGGCGCCGGCTCTATAGACTCTATGGATTTGCGTTTCCCGGAAAAGGTTTTCATACACTTAGAAGGATAAAATGATGAGACGAGACGATTTAATTATCGGTTTAGATGTTGGTACCACAAAAATCTGTGCCTTATTGGGACAGATTAACGACAAAGGGAAAATCGAATTACGGGGTATGGGTTTAGTCCCTTCAGTCGGATTGAAAAAAGGGGTGGTGGTAAATCTAGAGGAGACTATTGATTCCATCAGCAAAGCCTTGAATATTCTCGAGAAATCCTCTCAGGAAGGGGTGAGCCAGGTGGTGGCCGGCATTGCCGGCAGGCATATCCACGGTTTAAACAGCCGCGGAGCCATCGGTATTTCTCGAACCGACCATGAAATAACCACTAAAGATGTCAATCGGGTTATCAATGCGGCTAAAGTAGTCGCTATCCCTCCTGACCGTCAGCTTATTCATGTCCTCCCTCAGGAATTCATTATTGACGAACAAAATGGGATTAAGGTTCCCCTGGGTATGTCCGGGGTGAGATTGGAAGCCGAGGTTTTTTTAGTTACCGGAGCGGCCACTTCTATTCAAAATATTATGAAAAGTATCAACCGGGCGGGTTTTAGTGTTGAAGAGATGGTTCTGGGGCCATTGGCTTCCAGCGAGGCGGTGCTGACCGAGGACGAGAAGAAATTAGGGGTAGTCTTGGTTGATATCGGCGGAGGAACGACTGATCTGGTTATTTATACTGACGGTATCATTAGGCATATAAAGATTATTCCGGTCGGCGGCGAACATGTCACCAATGATTTGGCTGTGGGTCTTAGAACCTCGACAATTCTGGCTGAGGGGCTTAAGAAAAAAGAGGGTTCGACCTTGCGGACTTTAACTAAAGATGACCAGGTTACCATTTTAACCAGTCTTGGAGGCAGAGAACATCAATTCCCCCGGCATCTCCTTTGCGAAATTATCGAAGCCCGGATGGAAGAGATTTTTAATTTGGTCAAAAAAGAGATTATGAAGAGCGGTTTTATGGATTTAATTGCCGCTGGAGTTGTTCTTACTGGAGGCGGTTCTTTACTAAAAGGCTTGCCCGAAATGGCTGAAGAAATTTTTAACCTTCCGGTAAGGATCGGGATTCCGGGCGGTCTTATCGAAAAAGAAAAATCGACCAATAATCCGATGTTTTCTGTCGGAGTGGGTCTTTTACTCCACGCTTTAAAATCAAGGCAGCTCGGAAGAACCAGCCTAAAGGGCGGCATTTTTAACCGAGCCCTGGGAAGATTTAAAGAGAAGGTGGAGGATTTATTTTAATCAGTTCTTAGTTTTTGGCTCTTTACTTTTAGTCAAAACATTTATGTTTACCATGAGCCATGAACCAAGAGCCATAAGCTACTAGTTAATTAGAGCCGAAAATGGAGTGACCATGCTGGAATTTGACGAAAAAGAATATCATTCTTTTGCTAAAATAAAAGTTTTAGGTTTGGGCGGCGGGGGGAGTAATGCGGTTAATCGAATGATTAATTCGGGAATGAAGGGAATAAAATTTTTTACTTTAAATACCGATGCCCAAGCTTTGGCTACTTCTATCGCTTCCCAACGGATCCAAATTGGCAGTAAACTTACCAAGGGGTTGGGTTCCGGGGCCAATCCTGAAATCGGACGTCAAGCCGCTTTGGAAGACAGGAAAATAATAAAAGAGGCCTTAAAGGACACCGATATGATTTTTCTTACCGCCGGTTTAGGCGGAGGAACAGGTACCGGTGCCACCCCGATTGTTGCCGAGATTGCCAAGGAACTCAATATTCTTACGATTGCCGTAGTCACCAAGCCTTTTTCTTTTGAAGGAAGAAAAAGAGCCATAGTAGCCGAAGAAGGGCTTAAAACGTTAGCTGATAAGGTAGACACTTTAATCTGTATTCCTAACCAAAAACTGTTTGATGTGGTCGATAAAGCCACTCCTATTCTTGATGCCTTTAAGGTTGCTGACGATGTTTTGGCTCGCGGCGTTGAGGGTGTTTCTGATTTAGTAATTGAGTCCGGCCTGATTAACTTGGATTTTGCTGATGTTAAAACAGCTATGTCTGAAGGCGGCAAATCCCTTTTGGGTGTTGGCTGCGGCCGGGGTAAATCAAGAGCCGTTGAAGCGGCCGGTGCGGCTATCTCCAGCCCCCTTTTAGAATACCCCGGTATAGAAGGAGCCAAAGGGGTTTTGATGAACATTACCGGCGGTAAAGACCTCACCCTTTTTGAGGTTAAGGAAGCCAGCACCATAATTTACGAAAGTGCCGACCGGCAGGCCAATATAATTTTCGGGGCTATTATCAAACCGCAGCTTAAGGAAGAGGTTAAAGTTACCATTATTGCCACCGGGATGGATGAGGTCGATCCGAAGAGAATATTTTTACCTCGTTCTTCCCGGAGGGCCCATCCCAATTTTGACACTCCGGCTTATCGCCGGGGACGTCGGGAAAGGACTTCAATCTCCCAGGATTCCGACTTTATTGACGAGGATAATTTAGATATTCCTACTTTTCTTCGCAATAAACCGTCCCGGCATTAAAATATGAAATATGCGAAAGTTTTTCCTAATTTAGGAGTAATTGAATTTGACCCGCTCAAGAATTTTTCGGAGATAACCCATTTTTTCACCACGCGTCAATTTGGCAATATGGCCCTGCACGTGGCGACTACAGAAAGTAATTTGAGGGGAGCCTTAGTTCATAGGGAAAGGGCCTGTCAAACTTATGCTATTGATTCTAACCATTTAGTCACCGCCCAGCAGGTTCATGGCGACCGTCTTGTCCGGGTAAGGCCGGGAATGAGAGGTATGGGCGCCAAAGATTATAGTCAGGCTATTCCTGATTGTGACGGCTTACTAACCGCTTATAACCAAGTGCCTTTGGCTATTTTCGTTGCCGATTGCCTGCCTTTGTATATTTATGACTACCGGAATCAAGCCATTGCTTTGGTTCACGCCGGGAAGAAGGGAACGCAGTTAGAAATAGCCAGGAAGGCCCTTAAAATGATGGAGGAGGAGTATCAGACCGACCCCAAAAAATGCCTTGCTCTTTTGGGCCCGGCCATTGGCCCTTGCTGTCTGGATTTGGATCTTTACGATTTAAACCGAAAACAGCTATATCAGGCTGGTTTAATGGAGGAATGTATTTATTCGGTAGATACCTGCACCTCCTGTGAGAGTCAGCTTTTTTATTCTTATCGCCGGGAAAAGGAAAAAGCCGGCCGGATGATGGCTCTTTTAATGATCAAGTAGTTTCTTCTATTTTTCTTGCTAAGCCTATTCTCTTGGGTTATAATACTCAAATTATGCTAAAAAGCTGGTACCACAAGGAAGGCAGTCCCTAAAGATGCTTAAAGAGAGAATCGGTATAGTTGGCCTGGGGAATATGGGTGGCGCGCTTCTCCGGGGTTTAAAGAAAGCCAAACTTATTTCCGGCCGGCAGGTAATCCTTTTTGATAAAGAGCCCTTTCGTCTTGATCAAATGGCCAAAGAATTAGGTTTTCCCAAGGCCTCCGGTAATCGGGAGCTTGTTCAAAAAAGCCAGGGGGTGATTTTGGCGGTCAAACCTCAAGATATCAGTCAGGTATTAAAGGAAACGGCGGAGGATTGGAGGGGGGATAAATTTATAATCTCTATTGCCGCCGGAATAACGATTGCCTTTATTGAAAAAAAAGTTAAACAAGCCTTGGGGGTAATTCGGGCAATGCCCAATACCCCGGCGAGAATTGGTGCCGGCATTACCGCTATTAGTTCCAATCGACTGGCTGATTTTCAACCTAAAGAAGCGGCTAAAAGTATTTTTCGGGCCTTTGGTGAAGTAATCGAGGTTGAAGAAAGCGCCATGGATTTAGTCACTGCTTTAAGCGGCGGCGGCCCGGCTTACTTCTTTCTAATTATGGAAGCCTTAATAGAGGCCGGCCAGAGTTTAGGTTTGGCGAAGATTACCGCCGAGAAACTAATTAAAGAGACTGCTTTGGGAGCGGCGGGATTAGCCAAAGAAATTCCTGGAAGCCTTTCCGAATTAAGAGAAAACGTAACTTCACCCGGGGGAACAACCGAAGCCGCCTTAGAGGTTTTTAAGAAGGCTGACCTAAAGAAGATTATTTTCCAGGCGGTAAAAGCCGCCCGGGAGAAGGCAAAAATATTAAGTCTAAATAGCGAATAGCAAGATTTTAACCGTAATTCAGGAAATGAAAGGGAGGGTTGAAAAATGGCAGAAGAAAAAAAGGCAGAAAAATCGAGAGCTTTGGATTTAGCCATTACCCAGATTGAACGTCAATTTGGTAAAGGGGCGATTATGAAGCTGGGTAAAGCCAGCGCCGGAGTGAAGATTTCGGTTATCCCCACCGGAGCCCTGTCTTTGGATTTGGCTTTAGGCGTGGGCGGTTTTCCCCGGGGGCGGGTAACGGAAATTTTTGGCCCGGAGATGTCTGGGAAGACCACTCTTTCTTTGACGGCTATTGCCAATGTTCAAAGGAACGGGGGCACGGCCGCTTTTATTGACGCCGAGCACGCCCTGGATCCGAAGTATGCGAAACTTTTGGGGGTAAACATTGATGAACTTTATATTTCCCAGCCCGATACCGGCGAGCAGGCTTTAGAAATTGCCGAAACTTTGGTCAGGAGCAATGCCATCGATTTAATTGTTGTCGATTCGGTTGCCGCTTTAGTCCCCCGGGCAGAAATTGAAGGGGAGATGGGTGATGTCCATATGGGTCTTCAAGCCCGGCTTATGTCTCAAGCCTTGCGAAAACTTTCCGCGGCTATCAGTAAATCTCTCACCAGCGTTATTTTCATTAATCAGCTGCGGGAGAAGATTGGAGTGATGTTTGGCAATCCCGAGACCACCCCGGGCGGCCGCGCTCTTAAATTTTATGCCTCGGTGCGGCTGGACATGCGCAAAATTAATACCATAAAGGAAGGAGAGGTTTTTGTTGGCAACCGGGTTAGGGTTAAAGTAGCCAAAAACAAAGTTGCCCCTCCTTTTCGCACCGCTGAGTTTGACATTCTTTTTAAAGAAGGCATTTCTAAAGAGGGAAACATTTTGGATCTCGGGGTAGACCTAAATTTAGTCGATAAATCCGGCGCCTGGTTTACCTATAAAGACGAAAAGTTAGGGCAGGGACGGGAAAATGCCCGCGTTTATCTTAAAGAGCATCCTAAAATCAGCAGTGAAATTGAAAAACAGGTTTTAGCCGGCAAGCCCGGTATTTAAAATAGGACTGGAACACGGAATATCTGCCGGCCGGGAGAGGAGCATATCGGCCGACAGCCAGGCGGACGGCAAGATAGCGAATAAAGGGAGGGAAAGAATGAAAAATAGGGGAAGGGTTATTATTGCCTTACTGATTATCTTAATTCTTTTTGGGCTGGTTTTGCTCATTTTACAGCGAAAAGGCAATTTAAGTTTGTCGTCTCAAATTATCTCTCCGTTTCAATTGCAAGGAGAGACGCGGCCAAAGCTGCCTGCCGGGGAGGAAAAACTTAAGAAGTTTAAACTCATCAGAGAAGAGGCCAAGCCGGTAATAAGCCCTGAGGCGCTCTCTTTAGAAGAGTGTTTTATCCGCATCGCTGAGGAGGTTAAACCGGCCGTAGTCAACATCAGCACCGTCCATGTGATTAAAGGGAAAAGAATCTTTCGTGGCTTCGAAGACGATTTATTCAAGGATTCGCCCTTCGAAGATTTTTTTAAGGATTTTTTTGAATCTCCCCATCAAGGCGAACGAGACTGGAAACAAAAAAGTCTGGGTTCCGGGATAATCATCGATAAAAGCGGCTATATCCTCACCAATAATCACGTTATTGCCGGGGCTTCCGAGATAAAGGTTGTTTTAGCCAAAAATGAAGAGTATGAAGCTAAAGTTATTGGCCGGGATCCTAAAACCGATTTAGCCATAATAAAGATAGAGGCTAAAAAAGATTTACCGGTGGTTATTTTAGGAGACTCGGATAATCTGCGGGTTGGCCAATGGGCCATTGCCATTGGTAATCCTTTTGGTTTGGATCGCACCGTTACCGTGGGCGTAATCAGCGCCACGGGGCGTTCGGAATTAGGCATAACCACCTATGAGAATTTTATCCAGACCGATGCCTCCATTAACCGGGGCAACAGCGGCGGTCCTCTCTTAAACATTCACGGTGAGGTAATTGGTGTCAGCACGGCTATTGTTGGTGGTGCCAGCGGCATCGGTTTTGCCATTCCTGTCAATATGGCCAGGGATATTTTAGGCGATTTAATTGATAAGGGGAAGGTAGTCAGAGGCTGGCTCGGGGTAATTATTCAGCAAATCACTCCCGAGTTAAAAGAATCTTTCGGCTTAGTTTCCGAAGAGGGCGCTTTGGTTAGTGATGTTCTCAAGGATAGTCCGGCGGAAAAAGCGGGGATAAAGAGAGGCGATGTTATTGTTGCCTTTGACGGCAAGAAGGTAGGCGATGTCCGGGAACTACAGCGCACCGCCGCCAAAGCCGAAGTGAACAAAACTATTCAGCTGGATATCATTCGGGATAAAAAAAATCTTTCCTTGAAGGTAAAGATTGGGGAGATGCCCCGGGAATTAGCTCCGGAGGAAGAAAAATCGCTTGAAGAGGCCGAATCCTGGCTGGGCATTAAGGTTCAGGATATCACTCCCGATTTAGCCCGCCAGCTTAATCTCAAAGATACGCAAGGGGTAATTATTACCCAGGTAGAATTTGACAGTGTCGCTGAACTGGCCGGGCTCAGGGTTCGGGATGTTATTTTGGAGATTAACGGCCAGAAAATCAAAAATATAAGCGAGTACGAAAAAACCGTAAAGGCCTTAGACAAAGATAAAAATGTTACCCTTTTAATCAAACGAGGCACCTACTCCAGCTTTCTGGTAATAAAACCCGAAGGAAAGAGATAAGCGCAATCATATGGTATGGAATCAATTGAAATCAGGCAGACCTTTCTAGATTTTTTCAAAAAAAAGAAACACCGGATTTTTGCCAGTGATAACCTTATCCCTTCGGGTGACCCTACCTTACTTTTTACTTCAGCCGGTATGGTTCGCTTCAAAGGCTGTTTTTTAGGGGCTGAGGAGCTTTCTTTCCGCCGGGCTGCTTCCTGTCAGAAGTGTCTTAGAACCTCCGATATCGACCAGGTTGGGAAAACCAGCCGACATCTTACTTTTTTCGAGATGTTAGGTAATTTTTCCTTTGGCGATTATTTCAAAGAAGAGGCTATTCTTTGGGCCTGGGAATTTCTCACCCGGCATTTAAAAATACCCGAGGCATCTCTCTGGGTCAGTATTTTCCGGGAAGATGATGAAGCCGCCCGGATTTGGGAGCGTAAGGCAGGATTCCCTAAGGAAAGGATTGTCCGTCTGGGTAAAGAAGATAATTTCTGGTCGATGGGTGAAACCGGCCCCTGCGGGCCGTGTTCGGAGATACTTTTTGACCGGGGAGAAGATAAAGGCTGCCGGAGGGAAAGTTGCCGGGTCGGCTGCGATTGCGGCCGCTTTTTAGAAATTTGGAATTTAGTTTTTACCCAGTATGACCGTCAAAAAGACGGAAGTCTTCTTTCCTTACCGCAGAAGAATATTGATACCGGAATGGGTTTGGAAAGGCTGGCCGCTCTCCTTCAAGGCAAAGATTCGAACTTTGAGACCGATTTAATCGAACCGATAATTGACGAGCTGCACGAGTTTACCGATTTCCGTTATGGAAAAGACAAAATTAAGGATATTTCTTTTCGGATAATTGCCGATCATATCCGGGCGGTAACTTTTCTAATCAGCGAGGGGATATATTTTTCGAATGTCGGCCGGGGATACATTGCCCGCCGGCTTCTCCGCCGAGCCTCCCGGCACGGCCGTCTTCTGGGGATAGACGAATCTTTCCTTTATCGTTTATCTGGTGTTGTCGGGGAGATTTTTAAGTCTATTTATCCTGAAGTAAGGCAATTCCGGGAAGAGCTAAGCGGGATTATTTTAGAAGAGGAGAAACGATTTAACGAAACTTTGAATATCGGCTTAAATGAATTAGGGGAGATTATACGGGAGGTGAAATCGAAAGGGGAGAAATTCATCGATGGTGAAAGCGTTTTTAAGCTATACGATAGTTTTGGTTTTCCCATGGAGATGACCGAAGAAATTGCCGCCTCATCCGGTTTAAAGATTGATAAAGAAAAATTCGAATTATCTATGGAAAAGCACAAAAATCTTGCCCGCCGTTCCTGGAAAAAGGGAGCTTTAGACCTTCCGGCGACAATTACCGTATCGAAAAAGATTCCCCAGACGGAATTCACCGGCTATAAAAAAACTAAAGATTCGTCTTTAATTAAAGGGATTATTGAAGGGGGGACAAGCGTCCCGGAGGCGGACGCCGGCAAAACCGGCCGGGATATCGGTGTAATTCTTGATAAAACCCCTTTTTATGCCGAAGCCGGAGGTCAGGTGAATGATACCGGAGATATCCGTGGCCTTTCTTTTTTAGTTGAGGTAAAAAAGGTAATAAAAAATGCTCAAGGCCAGGTTATACATTTTGGCAGACTTTTAAGCGGAGAGATTAAAGAGGGGGATAAGGTTACCGCCCAGGTTGATACGAAAAGGCGGCGGCAGATTACCCACAGCCATACTGCCACTCATCTTTTGCAGGCCGCCCTGAGGACTCTAATCGACAAAAACATTCACCAGGCCGGTTCCTGGGTAGAGCCGGACCAGTTCCGTTTTGATTTCAATTATTTTAAAAAGTTAACTCCGGATGAAATTAAATCTGTCGAGGATTGGGTCAATCAAAGAATAAAGGAAAAGATTCCCTTAAAGATTATCTGGCAGCGCCGGGATGAAGCCATAAAATCCGGGGCGACGGCTCTTTTTGGCGAGAAATATAAAGATGAGGTAAGGGTGGTAACTATTCCCGGCTATAGCTCTGAGTTATGCGGAGGGCTGCATGTTAAAAACACCGCGGAGATTAAAATCTTCAAAATTATAAAAGAGGCATCAGTTGCTTCTGGCATAAGGAGGATTGAGGCAATCATGGGAAAAAATGGATTAGATAGGTTAAGAGAAGAAAGCCGGCTTTTAAAAGAGGCCGCCAGGAACTTAGGGACGGCCATCGAAGAGGTTCCGAAGGAAGTCAAGCATTTACTTGAGGCAATTAAGGATTTAGAGAAGGAAAAGAAAAGGAAGTCCGATTCACTTCCGGATTTAGATACCTTGCTTAAAGAAGCCGAAGAAGTAGGCGGCATAAAACTTTTAAGGAAGCGTTTTGAGGGTTTAAGCCGGAAAAATCTACTTTCGTTAATTGATAATCTGAGAAAAAAGATGGATTCGGGTATCGTCGTTTTACTATCCCGGCATCCGGAGAAAATCGAGCTGGTAACCAGTGTCAGTATTGATTTAGTTAAAAAGGGTTATAAAGCCGATGAGTTAGCTAAGGGGATATCCAGGATACTGGGTGGCAGCGGCGGCGGCCGTCCGGATTTAGGCCAGGGCGGCGGCCAGGATTTCAGCCGGATTGAGAAGGCTTTAGGTTATCTCGATAAGGTACTTATCAGCTCATAGCTTTGGGCTGGTGGTTTCTGGTTGATGGCTAATGATTGATGTACATCATTTGCCAAAACCCTCCTGTCCTCTATGGTTGAACAAGGAGAAAAATGAAAATAATTGCTTTAGATTGGGGAGAAAAAAGAATCGGGGTAGCAATTAGTGACGATCTGGGTAAAATTGCCCGGGGATTGACCGTTATTGACGATGCTGATTATGCCAGCCGTTTAAGAAAGATGGGAACGATTATAGAAGACTATCAGGTTAAAGAGATGGTTATAGGCCTGCCTTTTAGGTTAGCGGGGAACCGAGGCGAAGAAGCTAATCAGATAGAGCGTTTGGCCGAAAAATTAAAGGACGAGTTTCAAATACCCGTTCATCTTCAGGATGAAAGGCTTTCGACCAAAGAAGTGGAGCGGTTGCTTGTTTCTTTTGACCTTTCCCGCGGGAAGCGCAAAAAAATCCGGGATAAATTAGCCGCCCAGATAATCCTTCAGACTTTTCTGGATAAGAAAAATGTCCATAAATAAAAGGTCACTTTTTATTATTCTGATTATTTTATCAGCCTTCTGGGTTCATTTTTGGTGGTTCTGTCTGCATCCTGTTTCTCGTTCAGGCCGCAATGGGGAGGTTGTTTACATTCGCTCGGGCCTTTCTAGCGGTAAAATCGCCGGTTTTCTAAAGGGGAAAGGCCTCATTAAGAATAAGTTTTATTTTCTCCTTATTGCCAAAATCTTTGATGTTGATAAAGGGCTGAAATCCGGTGAATATCTTTTTAATAAAAATATGAGCACTTTAAATATTCTTCATCGCCTTAAAAACGGCATGGTTTTGACCCATCCCGTAGTTATTCCCGAAGGTTATAATATTTATCAGGTCGCCCGGGTCTTGGAACAGAAAGGCATCCTTTCAAGTTTTTCTCTCTTAAAGGTTTGTAACGACAAAGAATTATGCCGCCGGCTCAATATTGAAGCCGACAGTGTCGAAGGATATCTTTTCCCCGACACCTATTTCCTGGCTAAGGATATGAACCCAGAGCAGATTATCATGCTTATGGTTAATCGTTTTTATGAAGTTTTGCCCGAAGATGCTGAAACCCTGGCCAAGGCGAGGAATATGTCTTTACATGAAATAGTTATCCTTGCTTCTTTGATTGAAAAGGAAACCTCCGATAGAAAAGAAATGCCGCTCATTGCCGCGGTCTTTTATAACCGCTTGCGCAAGGGTATGCCTCTCCAGTGCGACCCCTCTGTTCTTTATGCCATCGGTGAAGTAAGCAAGCGGCTGACTAAGAAAGACCTGCAGATTGATTCCCCATATAACACTTATCTTAATCGGGGCCTTCCTCCCGGCCCGATTGCCAACCCCGGGTTAAAGGCGGTTAAAGCCGCTTTAAACCCGAGCGAGTTGGATTATCTCTATTTTGTTTCCCAAAATAACGGCACCCACTATTTTTCCAAAAGTTTACCTGAACACAATTATGCCGTTTTGAAATATCAAATTAGGGGCGAAAAACCGCCGATTCCGGATTCCAAAGAGATTCCGCCAGCAGGTGAAGAAGCGACAAATTAAAATTTTACCCGTTTATTTGTAACAGGAGGTTATTATGGCAAAAGTGGAAGTGGAGCTTATCTTTCCCAAAGAATTAAAGAACCACCCGGTAATTTACCAAATGGTCAAAGACTTCGATATTATCCCTACCATAATCGAAGCCTCATTTTCTACTGATATGGGTTGGGCTTATTTAATTCTTGAGGGGAAAGAAAAGGAGTTGGAGAGATTATTTGAGTATTTGAAGTCTAAAAGGGTAACCATTAACAAGAAATAATTGCTCATTACTAAGTTAGCCGACCTATTATAAACGGCTGGTATATCTCCCGGGTTTTACTTTCCCATTACTTATATTCAAAAGACATTTTTAAGAGCGGAATTACCTCCAGATACAAAAGCCGGATTATTCAATCTATTACTCCCATATGAGAGGATGCTATAAAAAAGCGGGGAAGGCTACAGAAATTTTTATGGCCATATTGAAATGAGTAAACGCGCTTATTTATATCCTATATTAGCTTTATCGATTATTTTTTTTGCTTTAGCCTCTAATTATTTTTGGCTTAAAGGAGATGATTCTATTTGCGGAATGGGTTCAATCCTTATCCTTCGTTCTTCCATTGAATTTTTTTATGATTTTTCGGATATTTTTAAAGAAAATACGACGTCGATATGGACAAAGCTAAAAGAGGTTATTGGTCTATCAGGCCGGCCGGTAAGGCATAGCAGTCTTTATTGGCCAAACGGGCTCAATTTAGGCGCTTCGATATTTTACTTTTTTCTCGGAAACTCCCTTCTTTCGGCGAAGTTAAGTTTACTTCCTTACCTTTTTATTCTTCTTTTTTCCACTTATTTGATTGGCCGGTTAATCTATTCGGATTTTGTCGGGATTCTGGCTTTATTTTTTCTTTTTAGTTATCCTCTTATTTTTCAAAGCTCCCGGCAGTTTCAATTGGATTTTCCTTTAACGGCGATGGTAAGTTTGAATATATTACTGCTTTTAAAATGCGATAATTTCAAAAATAGGCTCTATAGTTTTTTATTCGGGCTTGCTTTAGGCTGGGCAATGTTGATAAAGGGGCAGGTGATGCTATTCATTATCTGGCCGCTTTTTTTTGTTTTGTATCGGACATTTGCTAATTCGCGGAAGGGGATTTGGAATTCTCATTCGAGGCAACTGAAGAATATAGTTATTTTTGCCATAACAGCCGGTTTGCTTGCTTCAATTTGGTGGAAGTCTCAGACAAGTTTTCTAATAAGGGGATTAAAAAATCATATTTTTGTTTTTCAGGGAGTGATGGCACCATTTTGCCCATTCACTTCAAAATACTCTTTTGAGAGTATATTCTTTTATTTCAAAAGTTTTTATTTTTCCTTAAGTTATCCTTTGTTCGGGACATTTTTAATTTCTTTTTTATTTTTTCTAAGGGAGAAAGGAAAATATAGAGGTATACTTTTTAGCTGGTTGGTTTTCCCTTTTTTAGTCTTTAGTTTGGCATTTATTG
>CAZDME010000015.1:0-26295 GCA_964506785.1 uncultured bacterium
CCTCAAGGACCTCTTTGAGTAAAATTTTCTCTATGGGCTTGGCCGGCTGATAATAAATTTCCTCGCCTTTAACTTCGGCTAAAATCTTTCCTTGGCATAGTTCAAAAAGGACTTCATTTATCAACCGCACCGGAATGTTTAAATACTGGGATAATCCTTCCGCTGACCAGGGTTTTTCTCCTTGATTAAATTTTTTTGCTACCGCCGCCACTAAACGCAGGCCCAAAGCTTCTTTAAAAGACTGGCTCACCCTGAAAACCCGGCTTTCCTCTCGATAAGTGGTGGCATTCTGATAAGCAAAAGAAACCTCAGCCCCAAAAAGAATAATTATCCAGTTAACATTAACCCAGATTAAAAATATCGGGAAACTGGCAAAGATACCGTAAATAGCGCTGTATCTGGCTACTCCGACTTGAAAGTGAACATAAAGCCATTGGGCAACCTGCCATAAGGTTCCTCCGACAATTCCGCCAATCAAGGCCGAACGGAAACGAACCCGGGTATTGGGAAGAAAAATATAAACAAAGGCAAAGGCTAACCAAAGAGTCACATACGGAGCTAAACTCAAAAATAGTTTAAAGACACCGGTAACGATAAAAATATTTTTTATCTTTGCCAAAAATGAAAGGTTGGAATAACTGGCGGTAATTCCCGTAGCCGCCAGAACTAAAATAGGGAAGATAATTCCCACGCTGATATAATCGCGAAACTTCTGGAATAAATTCCGGGAGCGCTTAATCCCCCAGATATCGTTAAAGGCCCTTTCAATAAAACCCAGCATATTAATGACCACGGCAATCAAAATAACCAAGCCGATTGTTCCTAAGGTGGCCACATTGGTCTTATCGACATATTCCAAAATTCTTGAAAAAACTTCACCCTGGCCGACGGCAAATTTATCAATAATCAACGGCCTGAGTTTATCCTGAACTCCGAAATTTTTTGCTAAGGAAAAAATAAAGGCAAGAAAAGGACCGACGCAAAGAAGAGTCATATAGGTAAGCCAGGCCGCTTGCAGATGGATAGTTCCTTTAATAAAACCTTTCCAAATGAGGTAAATAACTTTGAGCTGATGAAGGAGGAATCCTTTAAGGCGGGAAATATTTCTTGCGTCTACCCGCCAAAGATCCTCTATCATAAAGTTCTTAATGCGCTGTAACTTTTTAATCAAGAGGCGTCTCCTTTTGCCCTTTAATTTCCTTTTGCCGCTCTAAAAGATGCTGGCCATACAAAGAAGTTAGCCCTCCTTTTGTTTCTAAATTTTGAAGATGCTTCTCTACTTCCTCTAACGTCATCCGGTTTATTTTTTTCCTTTTTTTCCCTTTTCCCTCTGGAGGAACGGCCGCTTTTTCTTTTGTTTCCTCCTTCGGCGCCTCTTTTTTTTCCTTTGACCCTTCTTCCTTTTCTTTTTGGGGCACCTCTTTTTTCACCTCTTTAACTTCCTCTTTTGACGGTTCCTTGGCGGCTTTTTCTTTGGCCGCCTCTTTTTGTTCCTTTTCTTTCGGATTTTCTTCTGCGGCCTTATCAATCTCTTTCTTCTCTTTTTCCTCGGTCATTTCTCCTCCTGTCAACCCTCTCCCCTCCTCAATGGCGGGGGGCACTGTCCGAATGTCAAGTCTACGGAATTTAAGGTATTTTAGTATGCGCAAAACTCAATTTAAAACGCGGCGTATATTAATCCAAATCCAATGGCCATGACTAAACAGCTAAGCAGACGAAAAACATAAAGAGGTTTCTCCTTCCAATAAGAAAAAATAGCCATTATTTTATTTTGAGAAATAAAAAATGTCAAAAGCCCGGCCGTAAAAATAATTATACCCAGGCTGATAACAAAGGAATAAGCCCTGCTTTCCTGGGCGGAAAAAAGCAGTAAAAGCCCCAGAAATATTCTTATCGCGCCAACCAAATAAAGTCGGCCCTTTCCTCTTTTAGAGACAAAATCAATAATTACCGGGCCAGCCAAAGGCCGAAGCAAAATAATCATCCCCAAAATAACCATTCCCGAACCGATTAAAGATATAATCCAATATGGCATCATCTCTCTGTCCCCCTTCTTTAGGAGCTCAGAACCTCACCGCTCGCTTTATCCTTCAAATACGGCCCTTTGCCCTTTTAGATTGTTTTTTCAAGATTGTTAATTCTTTTTATTAATCCCTCATGTGTAGGGAAAAGCCTAAGATCTTTCCGGTAATATTCTATAGCTTTATCCGCCCTGCCTGTTTTTTCGTAACTGGCGCCCAGAAAGGTCAAAACATGGCTCATATCAAACTTATCGCAGTTTTCTTCATTCATTAACAATTCTGCTTTAGAATAAAATCTTATTGACTGGGGATAATCCTGCTTCTCGGTAAAATAAAGATTACCCATTTCAGCATAAATCTGCCAGGCATTTGGATTATATTTCATCCCTTCCCTTAAAAATTTTAAAGCTTCATCCACCTTTCCTAATCTCGAACCTACCCAGTAGGCGCCAATCACATAGGCCTCGATATTATGCGGGTTAAGTTTGACTGAGTAATAAAGCCAGGGCACAACTTCCTTTTCTTCTTCGCCATGAAGGTGCCGGTGTTGATGAATAGAAATTTCACCGCCGATTCGCGGAAGAATATTAAATATGCATGTTTTTTCCGTTTCACCCTCGTTTTCATCCGCATGTTTATGCAGATGGGGCAGGTCTTTGACTAACCCTTTTCTCCCAATCTGTTCTTCTTTATCCCGCAGGAGACAAACATGAGGTTCTAAATTTTTATGTCTTACGCCACCGTGGTAGTATTCGTCAGCCTTTAGATAAGTTAAATCAGCCACCAGGTTTTTAGCTTCCCCCAGCGTTCTAAAAACAATATCCCTTTCCGAAATGCCTTTAGATTTAATGAAGTCATGGTTGAACCCATCTATCCTGGGGGCAAGGTAGAGAACGCTGAGTGCCCAAAGTAAACTAAAAAAATATACTTTCGTTTTCATAGAGATTTCTTCCGTATTTTTAGATAGCCCAGCGTAAGAATAAAAGATACATAAATCAACGTATAAAAAAATATAGCGCTGACGACCCAGAATGGCAGCGGTTCCCAATCGTGAACAATTCTCATCCGCAGGTCATAAAATTCGTAATGAGGAAAAATTTGATAACTTAAGTTATAAATAAAAGCGAGGATTTTTTGCGGGGATAATATTTGCACCCGGAGATATTCGCCAAACCAGCTCATAAAAACATAAAAAAGTATAGAAATTGTCACATTCGCCGAGATGGTAAGAAAGGTAGAAAAAAAGATGCTTAAGGCGCAAACTAAACTTAGAAAAAGCAGACCAAAAAGATAGGCTTGAAAAAAAAGCGCCCATTCCAGTTCTTCTCCTTTTAACCGGGAAATCAGAATAAAAATTATATAGAAAATGGTAAAGGAAAAAATTGCCGCCGAAACAGAACCCAAAAATTTCCCTAAAAGCATCTGCCAGCGGCTGATTGGTTTAGCCAAAAGCGGCTGGATCGTATGAGTGCTTATCTCCGTGGGAATCTGGCGGGCCGAGAAAGTTACGGCGATAACTAAAGAAAAAAGCCATAAAAGGCTAAATCCGACATCCTTTAAAAAACGAGAAATCCCCGGCACATTAAGAAAAGTCTGATTCAAAAGGACCAGTAGAAAAATAACCAATAGGATGAAGAAAACATAAAAATCTTTCTTTCGATATACCTCCCTCCAGGAATTTTTAGCCAGGGCTAATATACTTCCCATTACCTTCCTCCAATGACAGATAAGAAGTATTGCTCAAGACTCTGGTGTTGCCCTCTTTCCTCAAGAAGTTTATCCAGAGTTCCTAAGCGCTTAATCTTTCCTTCTTTAAGAATGGCAATGCGGTCGCTGATTAATTCTACTTCCGATAATTCATGAGAAGAGAAAAATATAGTTTTCCCTCTATTCTTCAATTCTTTTATTAAATCCCTCATGGTTATTCTGGATACGGGGTCTAATCCGCCGGTCGGCTCGTCTAAAATGAGAAGCTCGGGGTCATTGATAAGAGCCTGGACGAAACTAACCTTCTGCATCATCCCTTTAGAAAAATTCTTCATCAGAATGTCTGCCGAATCTCTTAAATCGACCAACTCTAATAGTTCATCCGTCCGCTTAGCTATGGTCTTTTTATCCAGATGGAAAAAAGTTCCATACATCCGGAGCAACTCCCCTGGGGTAAGATACCAATAATAAGTAGCTATCTCCGGCATATAGCCTATTTTTCCCCGGGAGAACGGATTTTGAGGCAGTTTTCTGAAGAGAAAAATTTCCCCTGAATCAGGATAAAGCAACCCGAGCATCGCTTTAATGGTAGTGGTTTTCCCGGCGCCATTAGGGCCTAAAAAACCAAATATTTCTCCCGGATAAATTTCAAGGTCAAGCCGGTCAAGGGCTAATTTAGCCTTTCTGTCTTTATAGATTACGGTCAAATTGCTAATTTCAATAACCTTATCCATTCAAACCTCAATAACCACCTGAAAGTTTACCTTGCTCGAATCGCCATTGAGTTTTCCAATAATTTAAAATTTCCAATATACAAATTACACACACCTTTTTTATTTGTAATTTGGGAGTTGTAATTTGTAATTTACCATGTCCTAGCTACGCCACCGCGAGCGGTTACCCCAGTCTTTCAGTTACCCTAATAGCCCTTTACTCCACCCCATATTTTAGCAGAAAATCATTGATTTTTTGAGAAAATTTTTCTGAATTTTCTAAAGCCGCTTCGTTATGGCCCCCTCTTAATTCAAGAAATTCTTTGGGAGGAGGGGCTTCGGCAAACAAAGCCTCTGCCTGTTCGAAAGGGACAATTTCATCATCCCGGCTATGAATAATTAATTTGGGAATGGTCAGATTCTTTATTTTAGAAAAGGAGTCGTATTTTTGGGTAATAATTAATTTTACCGGATAATGAGGATAAAGTTTTCGTCCCATATCAGTCGCCGAGGTAAAAGTACCGAAGGTAATTAGGCTTCTGGCTGTAACCTTACCGGCTAGGTCAATGGCTACTGCCCCGCCCAATGATTCGCCGTAAAGAACAATTTTATCTTTATCGATATCTGCGCGCCCCGTCAGATAATCATAAGCACCTTTACCGTCAGAATAAATCCCTTTTTCTGAGGGATTCCCCGGGCTTTTTCCGTAGCCGCGATAATCAAAGATAAAAACATTCAGCCCTAATTTGTTGAAAATCTTAAAAAAATCAATCCGATGGCCGATATTCCCGCCATTTCCATGCGAAAAAAGGATCGTCCCGCGATTTTTTTTAGCCGGGATAAACCAGCCGTTTATCTGCTTGCCGTCAGCAGTCGGATAAAAAACCTCTTCAAAATCTAAACCAACTTCTCCAGGAGTAAATTCGATAATCTCTGAAGGAAAATAAATATTATTATGCTCGAAATTCCTGAGATACATCCATCCACCCAACAGGATTAAAATAATAACAATTAAGCGTATCAACATTTTGATAAGTAAGAATTATATACTACATTTAAGGAAAAGGGAAGCGATTTTATTTTAGGGATTTTTTTATGATTCCCCCGCCAAGAACAACCTTACCGTCATAAAAAACCACCGCTTGACCCGGCGTTATGGCCCGCTGGGGCTTTTTAAATCTGACTAAAGCCGTATTCCTTTTTTGTGGAGTTACCTGCGCCTCTCTTTCTTTATGAAGATACCTTATTTTCGCCCTGGCAGAAAAACCTCTGGTTTTCTTTCTATATATATAATGCACCTTTTGGGCAATTACCTCCCTCTGGTAAAGATTTTTTTCGCTACCGATAAAGATACTGTTCGTCTTAGCCTCGATTCTAGTTACATATCGCCTCTCTCCACTTGATATGCCCAAACCCCTTCGCTGGCCGATAGTATAAAAGGCTATTCCCGAATGCTTTCCTAACATTTCTCCTTTACCGTTTAAAATGGGTCCGGGAAACGTCTCTTTAGAAAAACAATCCTTAAGAAAACTTCGATAATTATTGCCGGGGATAAAACAAATATCCTGGCTTTCTCTTTGTTCGGCCGGAAATCCCAGCGCTCTGGCTCCCTTTGTTGCTTTTTTTTTGCTGTAATTTCCCAGCGGCAGCAAAATTCTGGCCAATTGATTTTGTCTTAAGAAGTACAATACGTAAGATTGGTCTTTCTTTGAATCGACTCCTTTTTTAAGTAAATAACATTTTTTTCTTTTATTGTATTCGACCCGGGCGTAATGTCCGGTAGCCACAAATTTTATTCCTAATTCGCCAGCTTTTTTAAACAAATATCTAAATTTTATATACTGGTTGCATCTGATGCAGGGATTAGGGGTTTTCCCCTGCCAATATTCCCGGCAAAATTTTTCAATTATTTCTTTTCTAAAAGCTTCCTCCACATCTAATACATAATGGTCTATTCCCAGCTTTGCGGCTGTTTTTTTCGCCTCAAAAGCCTTAGAACCTTTCAGATAGCCGGGCCAGAGCTGTAGGGTTAAACCAATAACCTCATAGCCAGCTTTCTTTAAAAGATAAGCGGCAACTGAGGAATCAATTCCGCCGCTCATCCCCACCAATACTTTTTTATTCCGCATAATTTTAAAAATCCTGCCTAAAAATCCTGCTTCAAGTCACTATCTTATATATGATATAATGACTTGTCCAGAAAATTATTAGACGCATCTGCATTCAAAAAAAGGGGTGCGTAATACAGGCTAAAGATTATGAAAAAAGGGAAAAATAGAATTTTTATCGGCACAAGCGGCTATAACTACCGCCATTGGGGAGGGGGAATTTTTTATCCGGCAACCATCCCCTCCAGACAATGGCTGGAATATTACAGCCGGCATTTTAATAGCGTCGAATTAAATGTTACTTTTTACCGCCTCCCCAGCCTTAAAGCCTTTGCCGGTTGGTACCGCCGCAGTCCTAAAAATTTCAGATTTGTCATCAAAGGAAGCCGCTTCATCACCCACCTGAAAAGATTAAAAGATTCGAAGGAAAACCTGCGAATCTTTTTTAAAAATGCCGCCCCCTTAAAAGAAAAATTAGCTGCCGTTCTTTGGCAATTTCCGGCAAATTTCCACCTGAATTTGGAAAGATTATCCGAATTTACCGCTTTACTCAAAAAAAATAAACTGGCAAAAAAAGTGCCGCAGGTCTTTGAATTCCGCCATCCCAGCTGGTTTTGCCCGGAGGTTTATTCTCTCCTGGGGAAACATAATTTTTGCCTGTGTATCGCCCATTCCAACCGCTGGCCCACCTTTGAAATTACCACTGCCGATTTTACATATCTGCGCTTTCATGGAGGAAAAAGTCTTTATTCTTCAAATTATTCACCAAAGGAATTAAAGAAGTGGGCAGATAAAGCCAGAGTCTGGCTCAGGGAAGGTAAGGATTTTTACGCCTACTTTAATAATGACGCCAGAGGCTTCGCCGTAAAGAACGCCATCTATTTCAAAAAACTGCTAAAAAAATAAAAGGGCCGCCCCGTCAGTTAGTTCTTTACCAAATGCACCAAAAAGTATTCCTTCTCGTCTTCAAGCCTCTCAAGAGAAAAATTCGTCTTCTCTGCCCAGTTTCTAAATTCATCCGCAGCAGGGAGAAAATCCTTTGCGATGGGAAAAGCTTTTTTTGCGTGGAACCGATTTAAGTTCTGGCGGCTAGCCAGATGAAAAATTAAAAAACTCCCTCCATTTTTTAATAAACGAAAAGCCTCTTTTATAATTTTTTCTTTATCTTGAAAGTGGGGAAAAGAAGAAAAACAAAAAATATGGGTAAAACTCCCATCTTTAAAAGGGAGATGTTGAGCATCTGCCTGAATCCAGGAGAATCCATTAGTGCCTTTGGAGGCAGCCTTATCTCTCCTTATCCGCATGCCCTGCCTGAGCATTTCCCCGGAGATATCCGAGACAAAAAAATTCAAAGAAACCTTAGAAAAATTTACTAAAAACTCTGATAATCTTCCCGTTCCGCCCCCTAAATCCAGGATAAAATCCTGCGGCCTAAATTTTACTGGAGAAAGAATCTTTTTTGCCTTTTTCTCATCTTCCTGCCTAAATTGATGTTTCCCGTGCCAGTTAGCGGCCAGGCTGTCAAAAAATTTTTGCTTGGTAGGTATCATCGTTCCCTAAAAAAATAGCTGTCCCTATCTTTTTTCACCCATTTAATGAATGATAACTCTATATCTATCTAACCCCTTTACCAAAATAGGGACGACAATAAAATTAAGGATAATCCCCGGGATATTTTTTATCAGCGCCGGCCAAACCAGCCACTCCCCCGGCAGATGGAAAACATCGGACATAGCTAAAACGTAAAGAATAAGAATTCCCCTTTCGGTTAAAAAAGCCAGAGAAAGGCTCAGAAAAATGTTCCAGCGCATTTTTTGATGCGTCCAATAAGCAATTTGAGTCATAGCGGCAAATTCTAAACACATAAGAGGAGCAATGGGCGGATAAAGCGGCGGCATACCGGTAGTAAAGGAAGATAGAAAAGGGATAAGCAAACTTAAAACTAAAGTTATCCGCCACTGCAGGGTAAACCCGGCCACCAGAATAGGGAAAAACATGGGCATAAAGGTTGCGCCCAAGCCCAGTGCGTGAAAAATAAGGGGGAGGAGAAGGGCTAATGCCCCCCATATTCCTCCCCAAACCATATCCTTAATTTCTGCTCTTGATTTTTCTCTTGATTTAACCATTTTTCAATTACAGCAATTCCAATTTACAATTATAGGGTATCCGATATCCTATAATTTCGATAGCCAATAGTTATGATTTAAAACTTTAAACTCAACTTTCCCATAACAAACTGCTCGGGCATAGGGTAGCCTTGAACCGTTTCATAACTTTCATCAAAAACATTGCTGACGATAAGAGAAAGGTCAAACCAATCCTTAGGTTTATAACCCAGCCTCAAATCAGTAACAAAATAGTCTTCATAGCGGGAAGTAAGTTTTAATCGGTAGACATATTGCGGGACCACCTGCAGGTAGAAATCCCGCCAGCGTAAATTTGTCGTCGCTGAAATAACATGCTGGGCATTACCGGTAATATCTCTGCTCTGGTCTAAAGCGGTATAACTTAAAGACATATCGAAGAAATCGGCCGGATGCCAGGAAGCCTGCGTTTCCACTCCTTTATTAATTACCGCCCCGGTATTCTGAAATTTATAAGTTGTCCCGTCGAACTGGATTAGGTTCTCGGCGTCAACATAGAAGGCAGTCAGGTCAAAGAAAAATTTTTCGCCCAGATGCTGTTCCCAGCCTAAT
Organism: uncultured bacterium; assembly: GCA_964506785.1. Lineage (GTDB taxonomy): Bacteria > CAZDME01 > JAYEMH01 > JAYEMH01 > JAYEMH01 > CAZDME01. Next base: position 9,246 of record CAZDME010000015.1, read on the forward strand.
TCATAACTCCAGGCCTCCTCGGCCTTTAAATCTTCATTAGAAGAACTAAATAAAGCAAGGTCCCTGACTGTTGGCGCCCGATAACCCCGGGAAATCTGCCCGTGCAAAAATGTTGATTCACCTACCTCCAAACGCACTCCCCCCCGGGGTATGGCGACTGCATCCAAAGCTTCTCCCCATTGTCCGCGGAGGCCGGCCTGTATGGTCAGCTTATCAAAAAGTTTAAACTCATCGTCAATATATCCTCCATAGAGCCACTGGTAATGCCTGCCGAAATCTACGCCGGTTATGGTATTTTTTCCCCTGCCGCCGCATTGCTCCACGTCCAGTCCGATTTCCAGGCGGTTATCGGGGAGAACTTCAAAAGACTGAAAACCAATTATTCCCAGCACTCTATCGGTTGAATCCCAGCCGTCAAAATTAGCGAAATCGTGGTCACCCCACTCACCAAAAAGAGTCAGCGCTCCCGCAGAGTCTTCAAAATCGTTAAATAAAGTTACTCCTCCGCCCCCCCGGGTAACCTTACGGGAATCAGTCAGGCTGGGGCTGGTTATCGTCCCGGGATCGTGCACCGTAAAATCAACCCCCCAGCCGTTCAGAGTGAGATTCCAATTTTCATCAATCTGGTAACCCGCCTTTCCGTAAAAATTCTCGCCATCAAACTGGCTGTTGGGACGATCGCCTTCGCTCTGGCGATGGATAACCGAACCAAAATAACTAAAATTGTCCACTCTTCCACCGTGGGAAAAGCTTCCCCGGTAGGTATCGTCTTGACCAAGACCGATATCGACGCGGGTATCAAATCCTTCCTTGGGTGCTTTTTTAGTTACAATATTAATTACCCCGCCCATAGCGTGATTCCCGTAGTGTAATGAATGGGGACCCCGTAAAACTTCGATTCTCTCCACTTCATCTAAAGGATAAGCATCAGGGATGGGGTGCCCAAAAAGTCCTGTTTTAGTCGGTTGGCCGTCAAGAAGAACTAGCACCTCGGCATTAGGTTCTCCGCCTAATCCCCGGATGGATATTTTACCGGCTGACCCGGTACCGATACCATAATTTAAAAAACCCCTCTCGGTAACAAAAACCCCGGGTACCTGTCCGGAAATTAATTCAAGCACATCGTGGGCATATGAAGATTCAATTTGCTTTCGGTCGATTACTAAAAGAGAGGAAGTCCCCTCTCTTCCCACCACAGATGAGTCAGCAATATCATTGATAACTACCTCGCCCAACTCATATTTCTCGCCGGCGAAGGTTTTCCCTCCATAAATAATTATTAAAGAGATTATAAATGCGGCAACCTTTCTTTTCATGTTACTCTCCTTTCTGTTTCGTTTTTCTTAGGGATACGATTCAGACCTGCCTCCCTCCGTAGGCAGAAAATACGGCTTAATAGCTCAGCTCAAACACCAGCGTCGTCTCAATAGTTTTACCAATAATGGCGCTATCTTTAGGCTTAGGGAAAGGTGAGGCTTTATCTAAAATCTTTCGGGCAGCCAGGTTTAAAGTCTTGTATTTTGAAAAACGGGTTAAATTAACATTTTTGGCTTTCCCAAATTTATCAATCTGAAATTCTAAGGTAACCTCTCCTTCCAGTCTGGCCATTTTTGCCCGGGGCGGATAAAATTTAGCTTTTTCAATTCGCCGCCTCACTTCTTCTAAATAAGAATTATTGCCGCTCTGTGAAGTTACCTTCTCTTTGCCAGAACGTCCGCTTTTCTGCCCAAGACTCCGGCTTAACTTCCCTGCAGACTTCTCTGCCGAAGTATCTGCTTTTTTTTCTTCTTTAATTTTCTCTTTTATCTTTTCCTTCGTAGATAAGAAATTCTTAAGCGGTTGAACCTCTTTCTTATCCTTTTCTTTTTTAACTATCGGCCTTTTGGCTGAAGAAGCTTGTGGAATAACTTCGCTCCATCCGATTTCGAGAAGAATTACCTCTTCTCTATCCCTGCCTAAGTTCGAATTATTTATAGCATTACCCGCCCAGCCGCCAAATCCGCCGGCAATACCCAGATGAACAGCCAGAGAAACAAGCAAAAACTGAAAAAGAGGCGCGCTTCGCTTTCTATAACGATTCATTTCCTGTCCCTTACTCCATCCCGTAATTTCTTAAGAAGGCAGAATTTCCCAGAATCTCCCGGGTATTGCCGCGGGCAACTAATTTGGCTTTATCTAAAATTAAAACTGTTTCGGCGAGTTCCCTGATTAAATCTAAATCGTGGCTGGCAATAATCAAGGTATTCTTCAAATCTTTGAGAATTTCAATAATCTGCCGGCGCTGGCGAAAATCCAATCCTAAAGATGGTTCATCCAGCAAAACGATTTCTGGCTCGCCAATCAGGACACTGGCAATACTTAATCTTTTTTTTTCGCCAAAACTCAATTCAAAGGGAGAGCGCTTTTCGAATCCGGAAAGGAGGACTTTTTCTAAAATCCTCTTTACTTCAAGTTTTACCTTTCCTTTATTCTCTTTTTTCCTGAGTAAAGAGAACCCGACATCATCCTCAACGGTGCTGCCAATAATCTGGTCATCTGGATTCTGGAAAACCAGGGCTATCTCTTTGCCTCTTGAATTAATGGAACCTTGCAAAAACTTTTTAGGGAAAAGTCCCGCTAAAGCAAAAAGCAGGGTGCTTTTCCCTGCCCCGTTTCCGCCGGCAATTCCCAGGGTTTTCCCTTCTTCTAAGCTGCAAGAGATATCCTCCAAGGCTTTAAGGCCGTTAGGATAGCTGAAAGATAAATTTTTTATTTCCAAAATCACCGGTTTCTCTTTCTATAAAGAAATCAAAAACCTAAAACAACAGCTAATTTTTTCGGGGTGAATAAAGGGTAAAAAATTCCCCTTTAAAGCCCCGGCTGTGAAGGGCCGATTCAAAAATCTCCCCTCTTTTTATCGTCCGGTAAAATATAGAATAAAGTAAATTCCTGATTTTTCCCCGCGCTTTGGTCTTAACCAAACCGCGCGAGCGCAGGGCTAAGGGCAGCAGCCTGAATTCGTTTGTAAGAAGCTCCAAAGAACGGAGGACAAAAAACAGTTGAGAAATGATAAAAACAGGGATCTTCATCTTTTTTAAGGCGTAAAGCAGTTCCGTCCGGTTAGTGGTAATAATAAAAACGTAACTTAAAGAAACAATAAGGGCGCCTTTAATAAACATAAGGCCGAGGTGCTTGGTTCCTTTCAAATAGAACCCGGAGGGATAATTGCCGCCGGATTTTAAAGAATAGATTATGCCCAGTAAAACAGCCAGGACCAAAAAAAAACTTAAAAAAGGGAAAAGCATCAATCCATATATCTTTCTGTTCTGCCAGGCAGAGGCTAAAACAAAAAGAAGCAAAATGAAAAGAAGGGGGGGTAAAAGAAACCATAGCCTAAAGTTTATGGGGACGGCAAAAAGATAAATCAGTCCGCATAAAAAAATCGCCATTTTAAGAAGAGGGTGCCCTCTTTTTAAAATCGAATTATTCGCCTTTTTAAAAGTTATCAAAGGAAGCATCTGAATTTTTCAACCCCTATTTAATTTTCTCTCCGGTAGTCGCCATACTGAGCGAGCAGTGTTTAACCCCTTTAAGAGCTTCAAACATTGCGGCAATCTCTTTTATCCTCTGCGGTTTCCCTTTAGCCACTACTACCTCCAGACAATTATCGTGGTCCAGATGTATGTGCTGGGTGGTAAGAATTTCTTTGGTGTAATCGTGTTGGAGATGAGTTATTGTATGGTCCAGGCCCGGCCGGTGGTGGTCATAAATCATGGTGATGGTAGCGGCGACTATATCGCCAACCTGCCATTCCTGCTTCACCAAATCTTTACGGATTAAATCCCGAATCGCTTCGGAGCGGTTGCGGTATTTTCTCCCTTTGATAAGCCTGTCAAAATCCTCAAGCAGCTTTTTTTCTAAAGAAACCCCAAAACGCAAAATTTTAGACATCCTTTTTCTCCCTCTATAGTTTTAAACTATGAGATGTGGGCCAAAAGCCATAAGCTACGCCGTAGCACTATTTTAGCAAAGATAACACCGCTGTCAAGAAAAAAAATTCCGCACATCCCAGCTCCTTTTCAAAACCTTTAATTCTCCTTTATTATTTCTGAAACGGGAACAAATTCATAACCTCTCCCCTTTAAAACATCAATCACCCGGGGAAGACTTTTAATGCTTTCCGGACACTGCTCGTGATAAAGAATGATTGAACCGCCGGTAACCGTCCCCAGGATTGTCTCTTCAATTTGATTTTTTTCGATACCAAACCAGTCCTTAGAATCAACGGTCCAGAGAATTACCTTGAGGCCGAATCTGGGCATCACCACTAAATCTTCCAACATCATTGTTCCGTAGGGCGGGCGGAAAAGAGTGGGAGAGCTGCCGGTAATTTCTTTTAAAATCCTTTGTGTCCTTCTAAGTTCTTTAATCACCTTTACCGGGTTAGCCTTTCCCATATTCGGATGAGAATAGGAATGATTGCCTATTTCATGCCCCCGCCTTTTAATTTCCAGAACCAGTTCTGGATAAGTCTCAGCGTTTTCTCCGATAAGAAAAAAAGTAGCGAGGATATTTTTCTCCTCCAACGCCTTAAGGATTAAAAGGGTATTTTCCTGATGGGGGCCGTCATCAAAAGTGAGGGCTACTTTTTGAGATGTGTACGGACCTGACCAGAAAACGGAAGTCTGTATACCCTTGGTTTTTTTGAGATTTCTAAACTGCCGCCGCTCCCTAAAATTATAGAAACTTTGTTGTTTTTTTTCTTCTGTTTCTCCTTCGCCCTCGCTTGAACCGACGGACGATACATTTACTATTACCCCCAAAGCAAATATCAAAAAAAATATTTTTTTCACCCGTTTACCTTTTTTAAAAACCTTTCGGTTAAATAGACTGCTTCCCTTTTTTGAATAAACAAAGACGCCGATTTTATCATTCCCGGGGGAAGAAAGACAAAGAGATTTGATAGGATTAATTCAGGCGGCCAGCTTAACCATCAAATCCAAATTTTTTATTATTTCCTCTGAAATCAATGTTTTATAAGAAAAGTTTTGTATTTTAATTTCAACAGCTGACTGATTAAACAATATCATATTCACCCAGGGCCTGGTAATCCCCGGTTGATAATTCTGGAAAATAGCATCGACAACGTACTGCTTTTGTAAATCAAAATAACGCTTAATTAAAAGGACATTACCCCCTTTAACCTCGATAAAATATTTACTGTCAATTTCTTCGTTGCCGGTTTCTATCCTTTCATACCCAAAACCCAGCCAGCTTGGTTTCATCCCCCGAAAAATATGCATCTCGAAAGGCAGATTAATTAAAATCTCGAAACTAACATAGGGAAGAGAACACCTGCCTAATCTCGACATTCTGATGTTAACGCTTTTGCCTTTATACAAACCGCTTACCGATATATCAGAGGAAGCCTTGAAATCTATGTTTTGTATCGGCAGTTTCGTTAACATCGCTTTTAATCTAAGATAACTGAATTGGGTATAGCCGATAGCCGCCAGGATGACCGCCAGAAGAATAATATACAAAAACCACATGGGGATTCTCACTCCTTCCTCTATTTCAAAAGTGGAGTTATTTCCTGCACACCAGCCTTTTCACACTTACGAAGTGTGATAAGACGAAGTTTTCACACTTACGAAGTGTGATAAAATGCACCGATTTTAGGGGTTTGTTGAAATTTCAAATAAATCGTATCGCCCCTCAATCCGGGATAAGAACTTCAGGGTAAATGTTTGAAAAAATACGGCTATGGGAAGAAAGATACAATTCAAACAAAAACCGGCGGCTAAAAACAGAGGCAGGCCGATAATAATCAAGATGGCGATATAAGCCGGGTGCAAAAAAACCGGCATAATTCTATACCCGAGAAAAATGAGCCCGGCGCTTAATCCCGCCGGTAATAGCAGACTGAAAGAAACCAGCATACCCACCAGTCCGGCTAAAATGAAAACAGCAATCATTAAGCCGGCCTTTATTAAAAGATATAAAAAAACGCTTCTTTTATTTTCATTAAGAATCTTTAAAACCGGCCTCCAGGCTTTAAGTACGGTCATTTTATCTTTATACATAACCGGCAAAATAAAATTATTGACCACAAAGGTTAAAAAAACAAATATAATTCCGATAATGCCGATAAAAACGATAAAAGGTAAAATGGCCAGTAAAATCTTCATCCCGCCAGCCTGTATGCCCTGGCTAAAAACACCTATCCGGGATAAAGATAGATACATAAATAACCCAAGTGCCCCGGCAAGGGTTAAACTAATTATGCCGATGGTAATATTCCAGAGGAAATAAGAATTTCCTAAACGGCGGTTTTCCCGGAACGGCTTTTTTATCGAGGCCTCATTCTTGACGACGGCTTCAATAAAGATAAAAGAAAACCTGGAAAAAATCCAGGTAAAGAGAAAAAAGAAAAGAATAAAAACGAAAATCAGGCCGGCAATAATAGAGGCAAGAAATCTTTTGTCTATCTTTTGGAAGCTGGCACGGGATTTCTGAAAGGGGGAAGACTCTTCGGCCCGAGATGAAATCTTTTCTTCCTGCCGGCTTCTTTTTCCCTGGCTGGTCTCCTCTACCTTTGTTTCTCGGGAATCGCCCCTCGGCAGATTGACATTTCCCCGGGAATTATAACCATAACTAAGCTGCCCGGCCAGCAAGGCAATAAAGCCCAGAATGAGCCATTTCTTTATTTGAAATGGACGAAAGAGAACCGTTCTCGTCCACTCCCAGGAAGCAGCAATTATTTCCGAAAAGTTTCCTCGCAAAGCATCCCTTTTAAAAAGAGGCTAAACCTTTTTTTCTGTTAACTGTAAACTGTTCACTTTAAGAAATTAGCCCCTTCCCTTTTATTTAGCGTAAATATCCACTATCTCCTTAAGCAGGGTAAGAGCTTCCTTCTTTGGCCGCTGAAAGGAGTTTCGCCCGATAATCGAACCAAAGCCGCCGCCAGCCTTAATCCCCTTAATCTCATCCAGAATGGCCGCCTTATCTTTAGCCGGCCCGCCAGAAAAAATCACTATCCGCCGGCCATTAAAAGCGCTCTGGATGACATGTTTTACCCTTTCGGCCAAGGTTTTAATGGGTATTTTTTCCTTTTCATAGACTTTTCTCGCTGCTTCTAACTCAATATGTTCGCTTGGCGGTTTGACCTTAACAATATGGGCTCCGAGCTGAACGCCAATTTGGGCCGCATAAGCGCAGATATCCACCGCTGTTTCGCCTTCTTTAGATAGATTGCTACCGCGGGGATAAGACCAGATAACCACCACTAATCCCTTGGCTTTGGCTTCTTCCGCCAGGGCCCTAATTTCCTCATACATCTCTTTATTGTGCGCCGAGCCCGGGTAAATGGTAAAGCCAATGGCGGCACAGCCCAGACGCAGGGCATCATTGACCGAAGCGGTTACGGCCGGGATAGGATCCTTATCGGAATGAAGCAGTTCATGATTATTAAGCTTAAGAATCAAAGGAATCTCTCCGGGGAAATCAGCTGCTGCCGCTTCAATAAAACCAAGCGGAGCGGCATAACCATTACAGCCGGCTTCCAGGGCCAGCTCAAAATGATAACGCGGGTCATAACCCGGCGGATTAGGAGCAAAACTCCTGGCTGGCCCATGTTCGAAGCCCTGGTCAACGGGGAGAATAACCATCTTACCGGTACCTCCCAATCTTCCATGATTAAGCATCCGGGCTAAATTACCCAGCGTTCCGGGATTATCTGAGCCATACCAACTTAAAATTTCTTTCACTCGTGGGGTCATCTTATCCTCCTTTTTGTAATTCCTTTAGATGTTTTTTATTTAAATTACCTTTATATATAAGGCACCTTACAATAATAGTATACGATAAGGCAAGGATTTTCAAGAACTTTTAATAATTTAACAATCCCTATCGCTATTTATATCCCGTAAAATTCTCCGTTTTAATCTTCTCGTCAGTTAATTTAAGCTCACTGGTGAGAATTTCCTTCATTGCCTCAACCATAGCCGGCGGACCGGAGATATAAAAGAGGCGCTGGCGATAATCGGGAATCTCCTCTTCAATCATTTTCTTATCAATGCGGCCGGTTCTTCCCGCCCAGCTTCGGGATTCATCCGGCAAAGTGATGGTTTCGACTACCTTTAATTTCTTATTAGCCGCCTGTATCTCGTTAAAATCATCCTTGAAAACTATATCCTTCGGGGTATTGCTGCTGTAAAGCAGGATGATATCAACCGCCATCCGCCGGTCAGTGGCAAATTTACAGATGCTTCTTACCGGGGTTATGCCGATTCCACCGGCAAGAAAGGCAAACTTAGGATATTCATCTTGACTTTCCCTCCCGGATAGAGATAACGGGGTAAACTGGCCGTAGGCCAGACGAAGCCTTGCCCAATCCCCAGTTTTTAATTTCTCCAGGGCATTGGAGAATTCGCTCCCGGTAAGCCTCTTGGTAAATTCTATGTAGCCGGCCTCAGTCGGGGAGTTGGAAAAAGAAAAATGTTTGGTTGCTTCTTCGCCGTCTATCTTTATAGTAACAAAGAAAAACTGGCCGGGTAGAAAATTAATTTCTCCCTTAAGGGCAAAACGAAAGCTTTTGACGTTTTCGGTGCGTTTAATTACCGCTTTTACTTCTGTCTCAAATTCCGCCATATCCTTACTCTTTTTTCTTAAGATGCAGTTCGACCACATCCTTGTCTCTAAGCAGGTAGTCATAAGGGACCGCCTGGCCGTCAAAACGAGCCGAACCCCAGAGCCGGGCTTTCTCTAAACCACTGGTAAAATCCTTATGAATGGCTTTGGCTAAATCGGTCACATTGCTTCCCACTGGTAAAGTAAAAGGCCTGTCTAAATCCGGCGGCTTGCCGGGCGGCTTGGAATAAACGCGGATAATCTTAAGCAATAAAAAAATATCTTTTTTAAAATCCTTCAGTTTCTTATCATCAAAGGTCGAAATCGGTATAATCCGGAATTTATTTCCAAAGAATTCTTTCAGCACCGGAAGATTATCGGCCGCCAGGGGGGCATCCATCTTATTGGCAATAAGAAATGTCTTTTTGTAAACGGTGCCGATTGGGGCTGTTTCCTTTACCTCTTCATTTATCAGCTCTACCCGGCGCTTTTTCAACTGCTCAATGACTACTTCGATTTCACTTAAAACGTCGGCATCTTCAGTATCGACGACAAAAAGAAGGGCATCAGAGTTTCGGATGATATTAAACTGCCAACCTTCCATCCCGGCTTCAGTTATCGGCGGCAGGTCAACCAGTTGAATCTGGACATCCTCATAATCCATAATCCCGGGAAGGGGCATTGCCGTCGTAAAAGGATAAGGCCCGATTTTGGGTTTGGCTTTGGTTAAAGCCGCCAGCAGGCTTGATTTTCCCGAACTGGGCGGTCCGATTACGGCTAATTGGCCGGCTCCCTCGCGTTTAATAAGGAACGCCTCACTGGCTTTAGTGAGTTTTTTTTCTTCGGTTTTTTTTAACTTAGATATACGCTGTTTTATGCCGGCTTTGAGTTTATCCGTTCCCTTATGCTTGGGCAAAAGCGCATACATCTCTTCTAAAGCGGCCAGTTTTTCTTCCTTGGTCTTAGCTTCTCGAAAAAACTTCTCCGCTTCTAAATATTGGGGGGTTAAATTAGCCGGCAATTTTCACCTCATCTAAAAATTTCAATTTATTCTAACATACAGATTTTTTAAATTCAAGACGAATATGGTGTCCCCGTTTATGGCTCATAGCTCATGGTTATAAGCTGATAGCGTAAAGATTCATTTTAAACCAAGAGCCATCAGCCAAGAGCTACGAGCTAATTAGTCGCTGGAGAAACAAACGTCTCTGAAAAAAGCAAACCCGAGCAGGCCCCGCGTTAAAGATGAATCGGGCTGCATTATTTATGAATCAACGACTTCTTTTAAATTTGTTTTGGGTAACATTTAATGCAAGTCAATTCGAGAAGCCGATTTTAATCGACTCTAACGGAAAAACGTGCTATGGTAATTTTAATGAAAATAACCGAGGTTTGCCAAAAATATAATCTCCCTTTAAAAATTGCCAGCACCCTGGAGAAATCCGGTTTAAGCGCCTTTTACCCTCCTCAGGAAAGCGCCATAAAATCCGGAATTCTCGAAGGGAAAAATTTTGTTCTTTCCATGCCGACGGCCTCGGGGAAAACACTTCTGGCTGAGCTCTGCCTGATTCAATCCATTATCAAAAAAGGCGGCCGGTGTCTTTATGTCGTTCCCCTGCGTGCCTTAGCTTCGGAAAAATATGAGGATTTCAAACGAAAGTATGCCCCTCTGGGTATCAGGATAGGTATTGCCACCGGCGATTACGATACCCCCAGCCCGAATTTAGCCCGATATCAAATTCTTATTGCCACTTCGGAAAAGATTGATTCTCTCCTCCGTTTCCGCACCCCCTGGCTCAGCCAGGATTTAAGCCTGGCCGTATTTGACGAAATTCATCTTCTTGACGACCGCGGACGGGGACCAACTTTAGAAATCCTCATTGCCCGTCTCAGACAGCTAAATTCCCGAATGCAGGTTTTAGCCCTTTCGGCAACAATTGCCAATGCCTCTGACCTGGCCAAATGGCTCCAAGCCGACTGTTTAATCAGCCGCTGGCGGCCTGTTCCTCTAAAAGAAGGGGTCTATTTTCGTAGAAAAATAAGATTTGTTGACGGCGAAAATAAAATAATAAAGGAAAATACCCTGGAAGAATTCCCCTCTCTGGTTTTGGATACCATAAAAGAAAACGGCCAGGTCCTGGTTTTCGTCAATACCCGCCGCTCTACTCAGGCCACGGCCGCCAGAATTGCCCAGGCCGTCTATCCGCGTCTTAGTCAAGCAGAAAAAAAAGCCCTGGCGCCTATTGCCCGGAAAATAGAGGGGAGCCGTACTGAAGCGACGAAAATCTGCCAGAAATTAGCCGCCGCGGTAAAACACGGCGTCGCTTTTCATCATGCCGGACTCCGCCGGGAACAGCGCAAGCTGGTTGAAGATGCCTACCGCAATAACCTGATTAAGGTTATCTGCACTACTCCCACTCTGGCCGCCGGAGTAAATCTTCCTGCCCGCCGGGCGATTATCCGCGATTACCGCCGCTATGAAGCCGGGTTGGGTTCCTGCCGCATTGCCGTATTTGAGTATAAGCAGATGTGCGGCCGGGCCGGACGCCCCCAATATGACGAATATGGCGAAGCCATACTTATCGCCCGTTCCGACCAGGAATCCGAATCTTTATTTGAAGAGTTTATTCTGGCCGAACCCGAGCCGATTACCTCTAAATTAGAGAATGAATCTGCTTTAAGGACGCATCTTCTTTCTTCGATTGCCTCCGGCTATATCCGCGATGAAAGGGGAATGATGGAATTTCTCCGTCATACCTTTTTCGCCTGCCAGAAGGAAAGCCAGGATTTATACTACATTATCGATAAAATTATGGACTTCCTCCACAAAGAAAAAATGATTGAAAGGTTCAAAGGGGGCTTCCGGGCCACTCCTTTTGGGGAAGAAATTTCCCGTCTCTATATCGACCCTCTTTCCGGTGTCGTTTTAAGAGACGGCCTGATTAGCGCCTGGGGCAGGAAAACAACTATCTCCGGCCTTCTTCATCTTATCTCGCTTACCCCGGATATGGACACCCTGAGGCTCAACCGAAAAGATTTTGAATCGGTTGAGCTCTTCGCCAAATTACACGAAAATGATTTTCTTCTTCCAACCGACCACTTCGATTATGAAGACCATCTTTCTATCTGTAAAACCGCCTATCTTTTGGAAAGCTGGGCCAAGGAAGAAAAGGAAGATACACTCTGCGATAAATTCGGGATTGGTCCGGGGGATATTCACCGCCTGATGGAAACGGCTGACTGGCTGATTTATTCGGCAAAAAAACTGGCCAAATTATTTGCCGCTCAAAGTTTGCCTAACCGGATAGAAAATATTCGCAGCCGGGTGAAATACGGGATAAAAGAGGAACTTCTGGATTTAGTCAAGCTTAAAGGAATCGGCCGCATCCGGGCACGGGCACTTTACAAAAAAGGGATTAAAAATCTCTCTATGCTCAAGAAAACCCAGCTTTCAAAATTAAGACAAATCCCCTATATCGGAAAGGAATTAGTTTTAAGTATTCAGCACCAGCTGGAATCGGAATAATTTTACAAAAACGATAATTTAAGCTTGGGCGAACAGCGCTCCAGGCTCTGGACAAAAACATCTTTTCCGACAAGAGTCACTTTGGGCCTAAAGAGAACTATCTCTAAATTGGCCTTAAATTTGGGAACTTTAAGCAGATATCCCCGGCCGCTCCTGGAGATAAATCTGGATTCAGGCAGGTTAAAAGCTACCTTTAGTTGCGGACGAGATTTCTCGTAGGTCTGGATAAAAACACCTTCTCCGATAAAAGTAGTTTTAGGCTGGGCCGTAATTATATCCACCTCTATAATATTATGCCGGAAGATTATAACCGTTCCGATAATCAGAAAAACGATAAAGGCGCCCTTAAAATGCACTTTAGGCCGTCTTTCCTGACTTTCTCTTGGTGCCTTCCCGGAAATATAATTTTCTAAATTCATATATCTGATTTTCTTAAGGCTATATCGTTCTTGCATTGTCTTTCACCTTAGTTCCTGCTTCCTATATAGTTATTTGCAGTTTCTGCGGTTTTTGCCTGTATAACCTTTCTTTCAATTACCGAAACGCCTTCACTGCCATTGTTTTGTTCTCTCTTTTCTATCTGGTTAAATATTTTATCTTCAATTATTTCCCCGAATGCATCATATCCATTTTTTTTAATAAAATCTTCAAGCGGTTCCTCTAAAAGCGGCCTGTTGAATTCGTCTAAAAGCCGGCCAAATGAAAACATCCATAACTTAGCTTTTCTTTCTTTATGACTCATCTTCCACAATTCTTTTACCGGTAAAAGCACTATGCCTACTTGATGATATTCATTGGGCCGTTCCAATCCGCTGATTATCCCTTCTGAGTTGTTCCCTTTAATAGCCTCAGCCAATTTTTTAAATAGCTCGGGGTCCTTGGGTGCAAATTGTTCACCGGTAATTGTTAAAATAAACCAGTAGCCGGCTATTTTACAAAGGGTAAACTCGTCAAAATTAGGCACGCACAATTCATCTTCGTATTTCCTTACATCTCGTTCAATTGCTGCGCTTATTGCCAGAAAACCTTTTTCCTTCATTAGCTCAGTTACCGGCGGCGCCCATTTGCAGCATGAACCGATTCTTCCCTCTTTTAAATATACCTCTTTAAATTCCTTTAACTCTTTATTTAAAACATCCAAAAATCTATCTATCTCCTTCTCCTCTCCCGAATGAACCCGCTTATCTTCCTGTAAGTTTGCAACAAGCTTCCGAAAAGTCTCCGAGGTTACATTTACAAATCCTGTCTGATAAATAGAGGAATCTTCTTCTTTAACCAAGCTGGAATGGGTAAAATGGCTCTTCAAAAATTTAGCTAAGTTGTAAGTACCCCCCCAAATCTCTTTAATATATTTAAAATACTCTATCGGCGGAGAAAAAACCGCCATGCTGAAAGTGATATCTCTCCTTCTATCGCCGAATTCATCCGCTCTAAGAATAGCCTTTCCTCTCACCACTCCTGAGCCGGGAATATTGGCCTCCACCAGAGGCATTTCTTTCAATGATTTATCTTCTGCCGGGTTATAAGGGTTACGAGAAACGTTTGTAGTCCCATCTACATTCCTTCCTAAAATTTTCTGAATTCCAAAATGCAGGTGAGGAGAGACATCACTCATTCTCCCTGAAATCTGCCCGATAACCTGCCCGGCAATGACCTCATCACCTTCTTTAAAATTTCCAATCTTTATATGCCCGTACGTTACCAGGATTTCACCTTTATGGTCTATCATTAAAATTTCATTCTCTTTATCTATTAATATAATTCTCCCTTCAGTTACCGCCACGACATCGGTTCTTGCCGGTATAGGCTTAGCCGAATATTCACCTGAAGCTGTTTCACTGGTTAAATAATAGGCCCAATCTAATCCGGAATGCGGCCCCTTATTCCTTTCGGCAAAACCGGAGCGATAATCCCATGTTTTGGTATGGCCATAAAGACTGCCGGAAGGAAAAAACCATCCTTTAAAATCGGAAGGCATATTTTTTTCGTCAACCGGATAATACTCGAATATATCTAGAAAGTCCTCATCGCCTAAAGAATTATACCCGGATAAAACAGTAAAATTAAGAACAGTAAAATATTCACCTTCAAATCTTTCCCTTTCTTCCTTTTTCAATAATTTATCGTCTAAAAGAGTGCCCAACCCTTTATCTACCTGAAGCCATCCGCCGTTACCTAATATGGCTGTTAATTCAGGCAATATTGCCAAGGCCTCATCAGCTCCACCTACATTACACATTGCCCCATCACCCTTATCTAAATGTCTTCCAAAAAGTTTCAGAAACTCAGTTACCGCCTCTTTATTGGTATTATCCAGAGGTAAAACCGAATACTCCAAATCGGACAACTGATTATATTTTTGTTTCATCTCCTTTAATGTCTTCCGCGCTATTCCTAATTTATGTTCATCTTTGTTGGTAACAACTATATAAACTTTGAAATCTACATATCCCCTGATATATTCAGCAATTTTATCTAATAGAAAGGCAATATCGAGCTTTTGTCCGGCGTTAATATAATATACGAGCCTTCTATCCTGATTTTTCTCCTTTGTTCTAAACTGTCTATCTAATATCTTATCAAAAATTTCAAGACCTTTTCGGTCACGATATTTAAAAGTATCCACAATATTTTCCCAGCCTTGTGGAGAAGCCGGCGGCGCCTTTTTAAGCCATTCCCGCTCAAACGCTTCCAGAGGGTTCTTCGATTTCCCAAAAAGCCTCCGCCGTTTTGGCGAGGGAATAATAGATGTCTGCCTTTCTCTCCCGGGTCTTATCCTGTTAAATTCGGCGAGATTTCTGAGATAATCTCTTTCTCTAACTTCCTTTGGCGTTCTTTCGCGGGCCCCCTCGCCATAAAGCCCCCGGTTTTTATCGCCTGACTTATCCGGGTTAAATTTGTCTTTCCCCTTTGGTCCCTCAATTATTTTTCTATCCAGGAAATCCCTATATTCCATTATTACTTCAGATGGATTTCTAAATAAATAATGGAGCCTCATTCCTTTTTCCACCAAATCCTCAATCCCCCCTGGTAAATCGTATATTCCCTTTACAATAACCTGAGGATTAACCAGTAATTCATGGGGTATACCGTAATAATGCAAAAAAGGAAATCCTGTGTATTCCAGGCAATATCTAAACAGAGGATAAACACGCAATAGATATCTATCCAGCCTGCTTTTTATAATGCCGAAAGGGGAACTTAATTTTATTATTCCATTTTTAAACTCCATTTTCCCCATTACCAGCGCGTCATAGCTTTTATATTGTATATGCTTTTCCTGTAAGGTTAAATCCCAGACCTGCTTTTCGCCGGTAGAAAAATTAATTAGATTAACACCGTGGCTAAAAGGGGCCGGGGGGGCTTCCCTGAGACGCTCTGTGAGAATAGAAATCAGTTTGTCCCCCGGGACATTCAGGCTGCCCAGAATTTCCTTTATTTTATTTTCCAGCCCTTCTTCACTCCGGTGCCGGGAGATAATATCCGCCTGATATGCTTTATCTATACCGTAGTTTTCAAGTACTTTCATCATAGCCCTGACATCTTTCCCTACGCCTATGGTATCAACATTAACCCCAAAGGCCGAAGCCAGGATATCAAAAAGAATTGCGTAGCCGCCGCAAACCGCTTTTTCGTTAATTAATACGCTCGCCGGAACAGCCCAGGAAGACATCTCCTCCAATGAAATTTCTTTACTGTTGAATCTATATATCTGTTTTTCCAATTCATAGCTATATTGAACGTTGGTTAATATGAAATCGTATAAAAAGTTTACGACTTCCCTTTCAATGGCCCCCTTTCTATACACCTTTTTTTCTTTTCTTAACTCGTCTCTGACAAGCTCGGCCAAATGGGTAAACTGGCTGTTTATTATCCCCTGGCCGAGGTAATAAACACCATTCGTATAGATAAAATTCTTCCTGACTATTTGCTGCAACAGCGGAGGAAGGGTATGATAAAACATCTTTTTATTTCTACCATTAGCTGTAATCTGGTAATCCGGGTTTGAGGAGACAAGTTCTTTGTGAAGGTCCGAAGAAATAGGATAAGAATAATGCCTCTTCACAAAATTTTCCACCCATTCATTGTTTAGTTTATCGGATAAGGTAAATGCCGTCTGCCCATCCGGCATATATCCGCCCCTTCTTTTATATATACGCAGAGACTTATCAAGTATCTGGTACCAGCCCAATTGGCCATAGGCATAATATAACGGGACAGCCGGGCTAAGATGCGGCCAGGCCAATAAGTATACCCCTGTAAACATAGTTACTATGAGTGTTTTGAAACCAGCCTGAGACCATTTAGACCTTTTATCTGTTTTTTCTCTATTGGTGCTATCCGGCATCTGATTTAAAAGACGAAAATCCCGGATAATATCTAATGCCTCTTCTTTAGAATCAGTTATCTTATAAAGCTCCGTATCTTCTTTTGAAATAGTCCCTTCGGAGACCAGCTTACTCATAAACCAATTATGCCACGGTTGCCAAAATTCTTTACCCATCAATATTATCGGTACCGGTTTCATTTTACCGGTTTGAATTAAACATAATAATTCAAACAATTCATCTAAAGTGCCCGGGCCGCCGGGGAAAAAAACAAAACTCATACTATGCCTGGCCATGGCTATTTTTTGTTCAAACATATATTTAAACCCTAAACGGATATCTCCCGGAGGCAATGTTTTTTCTTTATCTTCGGTAAACCATAAAGCAATTGCATGCGCCTTAACCGATGTATCCTTTATAACCTTTCTATATCCATTCCAGACAGCTTTAGAAATCCCGGAAGGGCCGCTATACATTGCCGATATTCCTTCCTCAGCCAAAAGCTTGGCTAATTCAGAAGCCTTTTGGTAATCAGAACTATCCTCAGGCGTAAAATGAGAGCCTAAAATAGTTACCGCCGGACCTA